>DPPH01000189.1:471-8597 GCA_003539375.1 Clostridiales bacterium | reverse complement strand
CATATAATCTAGTGCTTTATCTACGGATGCCATAAGTACGTAACTGGGACTTGAACTCTGAAGCATCTTTAAAAAACTTTCAAGTCTCTGTATATCAACCCTATCGCTGCATACATGTAGGGCTGAAGTTTGGGTGAAAGCCGGTAGTGTCTTGTGAAGGCTCTGCACTACTATGTCTGCTCCTAACTCCTCTGCTGGTTTTGGTAATTTTTTACTGAATTTCAAATGAGCACCGTGAGCTTCATCTACTATTAATAGGGCATTGTTATCGTGGGTTATTTGAGCTATTTTTTCTATATCGCTGCATATTCCGTAGTAGGTGGGATAGGTAACTACCACCACTTTTACCCCACTGTTTTTAATTTGCTTTTCAAAACTATCTATATTTACTGGTTCCTTAATTCCTATATCTTTATTAAAATTTGTCCATATATATTCCTGATTTAAATCTCCTAGTATAATAGAGTTGTATACAGCTTTATGGCAGTCTCTCTGGATTATAATCTTATCCTTAGGTACTGTCTGGGATAGTATAGCCGACTGAAGTCCTACTGTAGAACCATTAATCAACACATAAGTCTTTCTAGTTCCGTAAATTTCACTGAGTCTCTTTTGTAAATCTTTGATTATCCCTTGAGGATTGTGAAGGTTATCCGTACCTTCAACTTCAGTAAAATCTATGCCTACAATATTTTTTTCAAAGTCGCCAAAAATATCCTTCTTACCCTTGTGACCGGGCATATGATACCTGTAACTATCTTTTTCAGCAGCTTTTAAAAGTCCTTTATAAAACTCCACCTAATCACCTCAATCTGATAGTTTTCTATCTAATATCCTGTTTATCCTCTCGTTAGGATTAAATATTACTCTGTATTTCTTATCTTCCTTATAGTACTCAGCAAACCTAGTGGTTTCTCTAGGTTCTCCGTATATGAAATAATAAGTATTTGAAAGTTCTGTATCTACTTCCATCTCTGAGATACTCTCGTATTTAACAATATCTTTTATTGGTATTTCTAAAGTAATATGTTCTCTCTTACCGACTTTTCTGCCGAAGCCAAGATATTTTTCCGTCAGCAAATATATGTACACAGAAATTATCTTCTCTACTACTAGATAAATAATTATACCAAATACAATTAAAAGCAGGACAGAAGCTATATTTTTTATTTGATTTAAATTATTAGTCAGGGTAATTAGAATATTTAAAACTACAACAAGAACAATTCCCGATATGATCATGAAAGCTAAAGACTTTCTTCTTTTTCTTAATATTTGAACGACGGCCTTATCTCTATCCAAATTATGCCTCCTATTTATATCTGTCGAAATAGTCATCTTTATTTGAATCGTACATCTTCAATTTTTCTTTTATTTTTTTATTTCTTTTTTTTACTACTTCTTTATTTGTATGTATTGTCTCCACCCACAGTATAACCATGAAAGCAGCCACAATAAAAACATATATTCCTAAAACTATATAACTCAACATATTATCATCTACCTAAATTATTATATAATATTATACATTATTAATTTTACTATATAAAGCATTTTCTACTTAACCTTACCTTCTACCTTTGTATTTAAAGACTGATCTTCTCTTTTTTCAATCAATGCTGCTAGAACAACTGCAGCAAGGATAAATAAACTTCCCACTATATGTTGGGGAAAAAGCACCTCATCTAATATTACCACTCCCACTATTAATGATGTAAGAGGTTCAAAAGTACTTAAAATAGCTGCCGTTACTGTATTTATAAGCTCTAGACCTTTTTTAAAGGTTACTGTACCTAATAGAGAAAGTATTGATAAAATAACAATAAAAAAATAACCTTCTGTAGTAATATTAAACCTCATATTATTAGTTATTAAACTAAATACTATAAAGTAAAAAATATTGTAAAGAGATACGTAAAACACTAGGGTATAGGAGCTAATATTTTTCAAACTTCCTGTACCAACTACAAGGATATAGTAAGCATACAGGACTCCCGAACCAACGGCCAAAACCAATCCTATAAGGGTAATATCTCCTGAACTACCGTATCCTACTATAAAGTATATGCCTGTAAAAGCTATAATTAATACAACTACTTTAGATAAATTTACCTTATTATTGTAAAATAGGACCCCACCAACCATTACAACCAGAGGATAAACAAAATGTAGGGAAGATGCTATTCCCGTAGGCATGTAGTGAAAGGCCATTAAAAGGGTATAATACATCAGACCGTAACCTAGAAAACTTACTTTAATCATGTCTATGTTTTCTTTTTTGTTCAACTTTATATCTATACCTTTTTTCTTTATAAAAATATATAAAAACAAAGTTGCAAAAACACATCTTGCTAATATGTAGGTCATTTCATTAAACCCGTTTGCAAAAGATAGTTTAGCAAAAAAAGGTGTGAACCCAAAAATTACAGCTGCAAAAATAACGTAAGCTATACCTCTTACTTTATCCATAATATCCTACCTATCTAAAAGACTTTCATTCTTTACATTTCTTAGCTGAGCAAATTCTAAAATTTCCTTTACTTTACCTACATCTTCCTGTCTTTCATCATTGAGATTTTCATTATTATCTATCTTAATTAAAATCCTATCAAGTGTATTGTAATCTATGCCTAAAGCATACTCATCGTCTATTCCCGGTGCTATATCCGGAGTAGGTTTTTTCTTCTGTATTTTCTCAGGTATGTCTAGATATTCTCCCAACTTTTGAACCTGGGTCTTATACAGATGAAGTATCGGTTCCATATCGCTGGATTCATCTCCCCATTTTACGTAAAATCCAGTCTTCATTTCTGTCTTATTTGTGGCTCCAGCTACAGCATATCCTCTTTTTTCTGCTTCAAGATAAAGATAGGTCATTCTAAGTCTGTGCTTTACCCTATAGTATGCTAAATTTTTTCTGTTTTCGTCTCCGCCGGAATTTTTCAAATCCTTAATATATGGACTTTCGACATTTTCCCACTGTTTCTTTGCATATTTTTCCTGGTACTTTCTAGGAAATATTTTCGCCGGTGGCTTCATTTTGTATACATCCATTTTTCTTAATACCGGCGATAAATCCTGCACCTTATATTTAATACCTAAATATTCACATACCATTTTAGAATCCTTTAAAGTATCTTTATATGAATCCCTCTCAGGCATTAAAAGTCCAAAGACTCTTTTTTTACCCAGTGCTTCTACTAAAAGCTTTGCAGTAACTGTAGAGTCTATACCACCACTTATGCCGATAACTACACCAAAATATTTATATTTTTTAAATTCATCTTGTATGAACTTTACTATTTCATTTTTAATTTCTTCCATCAATCATACCTCCTAAAATCTCAACCTTGAACCCACTCTTTATATTAACATTTATTCCTTAAAAATCAAATAAATTAAGTTTTATTATTCTTGAAAAGAAACCTCCACTATTATATACTCTATTATATTATAACAAAAGGATAAAATAATGAAAAATACGAAAGAAATAGAAAACAAACACCTTATAAAATTTATATTGATATCCCTTTTAGGTATTATAATTTTCACTGCTAAAATCATCCCCGGATCGGATAAAACCATTTTGCTCTTTATCATCCACGGTGTTCAAGATTTAGTAGCTGATTATTTTCCCCACATATCTTTAATATTTACTTTTTTTGCTGCATTATTTAGTATAGTGGTTAAGTTTTCTAAAAATTCTAAAATTACCACCTACGAATTTATGAAAAGAAACTTCAAGATAAGCTACACCCAGTTGATAATAAGGATATCTGCTTTTTTACTTTCCCTACTTTACATATTGAGAAATGAAATCCCTTTAGATACTATAAACCAATCCAGCGGCGAATTAATAGTAATGTGCGGCAGCATTATTGTCTTTATAATTGGAGCTAATATGTTCCTACCCTTACTTAGTGATTTTGGACTGGCTGAATTTTTAGAAGTTTTACTAACTAAATTTATCAAGCCATTATTTAAAGTGCCTGCTTATGCTGTAATGAGTATAATTACTGCATTTTTTGTTGGGTCCACTATGAGCATGTTTCTCACGGGAACCCAATACGAAAAGGGTCTGTACAACAAGCAGGAAGCATTAAAAACCATGACCGCTTTAGCAGTTCCATCCATCCCTACCTGTCTTTTGTTTTGGGCTCTATTTGGAGATGACAGCTACTTCGGTACCTACTACCTTATGGTGGTAGCAGTCTTTTTTACTGTAGCTTTAATACTAGTTAGGATTCCTCCTCTTACTACCAAAAATAAAGAGTACTTAGTTCCTAAAAAAGAAGAAGAAATTGAAAAGGGAAATATCTTTAAAAGAGCATTGACTAAAGCATCAAACAAGGCTTCTAAGGCAAAATATAAGCCTTCTAAGAACATAAAGTCAGTACTTAGTATACTGCTGTCTTTTATACCATTCTTGATTGCTTTAGGTACTTTATCCGTCTATATAATAAACAACTTCACCATAATAGACACCCTATCCTATCCCTTTGCCTTATATTTAAAGATATTTGGCATAGAAGAATACATACAGGCAGCTCCTACTTTTATACTAAATTTTGTAGATCTGGCTATGCCGGCAGTTATACTTAAAAACATCGCTTCCGTGGAGACTAGGTTAATCATGGGTACTATATCTATAAACATACTGCTATTTATAGCCCCATTGCTTATTATTACTTCCTTTAAAAAGCTTACAAATATAAAAGAACTAATCAGCATTATGTTTATAAGAATAATACTGTTAGTTCCTATCACCGTTCTTTGGGCTAAGTTACTTATTTAATTAAAAATATATGAATTTAAAATATATTCAAATGGATAAATCAAAGCTGAAATTCCATTACCATCGTAGTAGTATTTCAAAACAAATTCGTTTGATAAAAAGATTACCAGCAAGTACAGGATAAATGTTAGAGAGTATAAAATTGCTCTCTTTTTTAATACTTCATTTATCTTTTTACTTATTTCATCCACCGCATCTCTACACAGGTTTTCCTGTTCTTCTTTAACTCTGTCGCTTTTTTTCCTAAACTTATTAAAAACCTTATAGGCAAAACCTTTTATTCCGGACTTTTCTTGAGTTTTATCTATTATTTTTTTATCTACATAATTGTTCAAAAGTACTGCTAAAGCTTCCTTATTAGTCTTCCCTTTTTTAGCCTTGAGATATTTAGGCAGATACTGTTTTATCAACTCTTTATTATTTCTATAGATTATTATCCACTTTACCATTCTATATATAAAGAGTCCAAACAAAAGCAGGTAAATGCTGCTAATTAAAAACATAGGAATAGATGAATCCAGCAAAAATTTATTTATAATCAATGCACTTATAAGTACTATAATATAAAGAACCAGCTTAGTAACTAAAAAAATCTGCATGCTGATTAAGTCGCTTTCAATTTTACGAATATTTTTTTCTACTTCTTCAGCAGCAAGTTTTCTGAAAAATCTATTTCCTTTTTTAAATCCTAGTTCTATAAGTAACTTAATATCTAATAGATAAATTAATCTTGAAAAAATCATAACCCCTCATGCCTTTCTATAAAAGAATATCATTGCTATCAGTATAATACCATATCACAGCCTATTATAATAGTCGAAATTATTTAATAATTATAAAACGTTTATTCTCCACCATTCTGGGTAATAATAAAATGAGTGTAATACTTTTTAAGGAGGTTAAATAATGAATCTAATTACAAAAGATGACGTCAGAAATCTAATTGAAAAAAGTAAAGATATTTCTGTCTCTATATTTTTACCTACCGAAAAAGGCGGAAAAGAAGCAATGCACGGGAAAATTCGTCTAAAAAATCTACTAAAAGAGACTGAAGACAGCTTAAAGAAAAATCAAGTTCAAGATAGCGAAATCGAAAGTATGCTTGACCCAGCTTACAAACTTGTAGATGATACTACCTTCTGGCAGTATCAAAAAGACGGCCTGGCAATATTCATAACGAAAGATAGTTTTGATTACTTCAAAGTTCCAGTAAAATTCAACGAAGTATCCCTTGTGGCAGACCAATTTTATATAGTACCTATACTATCCCAATTTACAGGAGATGGTGAGTTTTATCTGCTATCATTAAATCAAAGCAACATCAA
This sequence comes from Clostridiales bacterium, assembly GCA_003539375.1. Classification (GTDB taxonomy): domain Bacteria; phylum Bacillota; class Clostridia; order Tissierellales; family Dethiosulfatibacteraceae; genus UBA8670. Next base: position 2,477 of record DPPH01000189.1, on the reverse strand, counting down.
GCTCTACCAGTGCAGTCAGTATACTATAGAAGAAACCGAACTGAAAGATACTCCGAAAAGCCTATCAGAAGCATTGAAATACGATGTTTTTGAAAAACAAATGTCCGGTCACTCCGGTTCAGGATCATCAGCTATAATGCACGGTATAGAAACTGAAGATAAAAAAAATCAGGTCTTTAGATTTTTCCAAGAAGTAGACTCTGGAGTAATAAACAGCGTAAAAAATCGAAATATACCTTTGGTTTTAGCAGGAGTTAAAAATGTTCAGGCTATATACAGAAAAGCAAGCAAATACTCTAATCTAATGGATGAAGGAGTAGAAGGCAATCCGGAAGATGTAAGAGAAGATGTTCTACATAAAAAAGCATGGGAAATTGTACAATCATACTTTAAGAAATCTTACGAAGAAGTTATAGAAAACTACGAGGAAATTAAAAACACAGACCAAACATCTAACAAAATAGACGACATTGCTCCGGCAGCATACAATGGAAGAATTGAAAATCTAATTTTAGCTTCAGGATTTCAGCAGTGGGGTATGTACAATAAAGATACCAACACTGTAGATGTTCAAAAAAGAAGTAACAAAGACAATGTTGAACTTCTAAACTTTTCAGCTATACATACCTTTATGACAAATGGAAATGTATATGTTGTAAACGCTGAAAATATTCCAACAAATAAGCCATACATAGCTAAATTTAGATATTAAAAATACATATTTAAGGGATATGTTAATTCATATCCCTTTTTTAAATTAAATCTTAATTCATTTACTAAGCTTTAATTAAATGATAAAATAAAACAGGTGATAAAATGATACAGAAAAAAATAGAAAAACAAAAAGAATTTTTTAAAACAAATAAGACAAAGGATATTTCTTTTAGAATGCTCTATCTCTTTAAACTAAAAGAAGTAATCCAAAATAAAGAAGAAAAAATATTAGAAGCCCTGAAGAAAGATTTAGGAAAATCAGACTTTGAGGCATATACTTCTGAAGTAGGCTTTGTCCTTAAAAGTCTAGATTATACATTAAAAAATATAAGAAACTGGGCTAAGACAAAAAAGGTTAGAAGGCCGATTTTTATGCCTATATCTAAAAGCTATGTAAAGTACGAACCCCACGGTAACGTTCTTATCATAGGTCCTTTTAACTATCCTTTCCAGCTTATTATGGAACCTCTTATCGGTGCTTTAGCAGCCGGTAATACAGCTATAATCAAACCTTCAGATAAAACTCCTGAAACCGTTGAAATATTAAAAGAAATAATAGAAGAAGTTTTCGACAAAGAACATGTAGATGTGGTTACTGGAAATCGAGAAGCCGTATCTGAACTTATTCATTCAGATTTTGATTATATCTTTTTCACCGGTAGTGTTCCTGTTGGTAAAATAGTCATGGAAGCAGCATCAAAAAACCTAACTCCAGTAACCTTAGAGTTAGGCGGCAAAAGTCCTGCAATTGTTCATAAGGATGCAGATATCGAAAAAGCTGCTGCAAGAATTGCCTGGGGGAAATACTATAATTCTGGACAAACCTGTATAGCCCCAGACTATATATACGTTCATGAAGATGTAAAAGATAGACTTTTAGAAGGTTTAATAAAAGAAATTGTAGATTTTTACGGGGTCGAACCTCTCAAAAGTCCAGATTACGGTCGAATAATAAACCACAAAGAATTTAACCGACTATCTGATCTTATAGATGATCAGAAGCTGTATTTCGGTGGAGAAAAAATAGAAGAAAAATTAAAAATTTCTCCAACTATCCTAACAAATGTAACCTGGGATGATGATGTAATGCAGGAAGAAATCTTCGGTCCTATTCTACCGGTATTAACCTACAACAAAATATCGGAAGTAGTTAATATAATTAAAGATAAACCGAGACCTTTATCCCTATATTTATTTACAGAGGATAAAAATCTTCAGAAAAAAATTGAAGATGAGGTACCTTTCGGTGGTGGTTGTATAAACGATACAATATCTCACGTATCATCCCCACG
>DPPH01000189.1:0-168 GCA_003539375.1 Clostridiales bacterium | reverse complement strand
TCTCACAAAAAAAGTATGATGAAAAAATCAACTAAATTCGATATTAGATACATTTATCCACCATACAAAGGCAAACTAGGTTTTATAAAGAAAATAATGAAGTAAAAAAATATCTCCTTTAAAAGGGAGATATTTTTAAATTTATTTCTTCAAAATACCTTTTAGAAG
>DPPH01000074.1:1783-6820 GCA_003539375.1 Clostridiales bacterium | reverse complement strand
TTCGCGAAAATTGCGTTCCGGATAAAGGATGGTTTGCAGATCCTTGTTTGTGAGATTATCGGAGATGGGCCATCCGATTTCAAGCTTTTCAGCACGACGATGAACATCTGCAACGGTGTTGCGTGAACTGCCTACACTTACTGCTACATGCGAATTGCTGTGATTCAGGCTCTTAAGCCTAATGATTTCTCGATAATTAATCATAATTATCGACCTCCTTGATAATAGTCACACTTTATGTGTGCTATTATCAGTATAGGCGAACGGCCTAGAAACTGCACTGTTTCCGGAAGGCGCGCTTAAAACGAGCGGTTAAAGTGCTCTCGTTTACCGGTTAGCGTGCACTTTTTGATCGGCGTACTCAATTTGAATATGGAGATGCAAAAGTAATTAAAGAAAAACTGGGCAAAAAACATATTATTCAAGGTCTTTTCCCAGTATCTTTGTTAAGGTCAGGAACAGTAAAGGAAGTGGAAAGAAGAGCTAAAGAATATATGGATATTCTGGCACCAGGAGGTAATTATGTTTTCGGTTTAGACAAGGGTATTTTAAGGAAAAGTGATGCAAAACCAGAAAATTTACAAGCTCTTTTAATGTGTATACACACTTATGGTAAATACTAAATAGAAAGGAAGGTTTGTAATGGAACTGAATTCAAAATATTATAAAACATTAGAGGAAAATTTAAAAAAATATGATATACAACCTAAAGCAATAGAAACAGCCCAGGATAGTATACAAGGACCCGAAGAATCCTTGTTAGATCTATTATCTTTTTTGATAACTTAAGGTCATACTTAATCATGTTAGTAAAATAATTAGGAAAAAATTAGGGATGGGCGTATACATGTGAGTTTGCGTATCGAAGTAAGGTTCTGGTTATCTTACTAATGAAATTGCTGTAAACCAATCTTCAGAACAGGAATAAGAATAAATACCTTACAAACACGCCAATGAATTAGAATAGGCGTGTTTTTCTTATGAAAAATACTATTCCTCAGGTAATAGACAAAAGTAGATGAAGCTTTTAATAAATTTTTTATCAATATTCATAATTTTTAGGTGTCAATGTTAAATAATAGGGAAATGCTAAAATCTATTCGATAACAATAGAAAAGAAGTCAATAGGTATTATGGAAAGTTCGCTATATATTTCATGCACTTCTTTTAGTATTTCTCCTATCTCACTATTAGATAGACCCATTAAGCTGTACATAATTGAAATTTTATAATCACTATATTCTTGTGAAGATAAATCTCCAAGGAAACCTTCTATCCATTTTCTTGTAACGCCAAGGGAAATGGATGTTGTAGTTGTTTGTAATAATCTTAATTGTGACTCATCTAAACACAAATTATATTCATCTGAGTGCAGTTTAAAAAAATAATCCATTTTATCTATATAGGAATCTAATAAGAGTCCATCCACACAAATATCATAATAAAATTTTTTATAGTGATTATTCGTACAAATTAGATCTGTAAAAATAGTTTGTTCCAATGCACTAGCAACCCGAAGATTGTACTCATTATGTTTTTCTAGTAAGTAACTCTTAGTATTTTCTTTTATTGAAATAAGTAGATCCGAATAGATATCAATTGCAATTATTTTTTTTGATCCAAAAAAACGTGTAATAGCTCCCGGGCTTACATCTGCATCTTCACAGATATCAATATAGGTTGTATCCTTGTACCCCTTTTCATAAAATAACCGCTTACAGGTTTCAAGTATATTGTTTTTCGTTATAATACCATTTCTATAAGTAGCCATATAATTCTCCTTTATAGCCATATATACATCTTTAATAAGTGTTTCAATACTAGTATACAGTATGTGACTGTAAATATAAAGTTGGGTTGTAAAAGCCTACCCTATAACTTATATTTATAAAAATAATTTTTATTATAAATAATCATTGACATAGAACATGAGGATGGTATAATGAATTCGTAGTGCACTACGGTTTTTAAAATTAGCGCGATTTATTAAATTGTATTTTTGATTTAAATTAAAATGTTAAAGCAAAGGTAGTGTAAGGTAATAATTAGCGGGAAACACTGATACAAAAGAATCATAAGAATAGACAGAAGTAGACAGGTCTCGCTAGTACAACAAGAGATGTAAAAAATATTATGGATGGGTGGAGTAATATGAGTAGCAATAAAGAGGTAAAAGAGTTACAACAAGAAAGAACGGATATATTTCATGATGTTTATGACAATAAAATTCCTAAAAGAGTTCCAGTCAATTTAACTATTGGAATTGAAGCTTTGGCACAATATGGAAATATTGATATTATCTCTGCACAATGGGATATCTCAATTCTTGAGGATGCATTGGATCAATTGTGTCAAGAGTTATATTCCGATGTATGCCCCGGTGGAGGTTCCATAAGATTTCCATCTTATTATGATCTTTTAAATTCTCAGTCTTTTATGATGGGTTCTGATGGATTTATGCAACATCCGGAGGTACATGGCATGTTGCCAGAAGAGTATGATGATTTGATTGAAAATCCATACGATACTTTAATTGAGAAAGTGGTTCCAAGACAATATAAAGCATTGAGTGCAAAAGAGCCTTTTAATGTGGCAATCTCTCTCGCACAGAGTATTATAGCTTTTAATGAAGAAATGGGCAGAAGTGCGGCCTTAAAAGGTAAAATGACTGAAAAATACGGCTATTATCCAGGTGGTCCCGCAGGTTCAGGAGGATTTACAGAAGCGCCATTAGACTTTATTGCAGACCAACTGAGAGGTTTTAAGGGTATGAGTATGGATCTGAGAAGAATTCCTGAAAAAGTGGCAGAAGCTTGTGAAGCGGTATATCCTATCGTTTTAAAAAAGGGGATGCCTACTAATACTTCTAATTACGGGCTTGTAGGTATGCCGTTGCATATGCCTACCTTTATGAGAGAAAAAGATTTTGAAAAATATTATTGGCCTACATTTAAAAGATTGTTAGAAGAGTATGCATCTCATGGTGTGCATGTATCCTTATTTTGTGAAGATGACTGGACAAGATATCTTGATTATCTCTATGATCTGCCTACAGATACGGAGATAAGATTTGAATATGGCGATCCTAAACTTTTTAAAGAAAAGCTAGGGAAGAAACATATCATTACAGGTTTGTATCCATTAACTTATTTAAACACACACACTAAGCAAGAGTGTGTAGATAAAGCAAAGGAATACATTGATATTTTAGCTCCCGGTGGGAAATACTTCTTCACATTTGATAAAGCGGTAGTATCTATGCAAGAAATCAATATAGAAAACTTCTTTGCAGTGGCCGAGTATGTTAAAAATCATGCAGTTTACTCAAATCCTGGAGAAGTGGCCGGTATGAAATTTAATAAAGAGGACTATAAAGTTTCACCATCAAGGGAAATCTCAAGCAAGTACTTTAAAACCTGGGATGATTTTAAAGAAATGAATCCAAGAATATCAGATAAAGGTCAAAATAGACTTCTAGAATTAGAAGATCGATTATTTAATCACTTAACTTATCTATTACTTTAAAAATTTCAATGTGTATACGCTTTACATATGATTCTTGTCATATGTAAAGCGTATATCAATAAAAATTAGGAGGTTCATCATGAATGAAAAAATAGAATCCAATATTTTTAAAGAAAAAGGAACAATACTAATTCCACTTCTTTTGTTCATTATTTTTCAGAGTGCGTTTAATGCATTCTCACCCATTTTGTCTCAGATCGCAGAAAGATTTCCAGGAGCGTCAACTACGACAATCCAAATGGTGCTGAGTTTTCCATCATTGGTTTCAATACCAGTTTCAATTTCTGCTGGGCTCTTGGCATCGTATATCCATAAGAAAAGATTGGTTCAATTTGCGCTAGTGGCAATGTTATTTGGCGGTATGCTACCGATTTTGATACATAGCAGTATTATAGCATTATTTGTAAGTAGTGGGTTGATAGGCTTAGGACAAGGATTGTTAATTTCATTATCTAATGCACTGATAGCAGAGCACTTTGATGGTAATGAACGTGGTACAGTTTTTGGTTTTAAACAGGTTGCAAACAGTGTAGGAATTGCTGCCTTGACAGTTATAATTGGCTATCTGGGAACGATTACATGGTATAGTGCTTATTGGGTATATCTTTTAGTAGCGCCTATTTTTATTCTTGTATCAAAATACCTTCCGTTAGGAAAGCTTGATGAGAAATTAGTAGGTAAAGGAGTCGGACTCGACGGTATCAAAAAACTTGTGAATCCATCATTTATCTATATGTGTATTTTATGCTTTTTTATGGGAGCTCTGTTATTTACTTTTTATGCAAATATTGCGATGATGGTTACAGAAAAAGGGTTTGGTGATTCTTCTGCTGTCGGACAAATTACTGCTCTTAATTCCCTTATGACTATCCTTGTAGGATTAATATTTGGGTTTATTTTAAAGGGTTTTAAAAAATATACTTTATCTTTGGCTATGTTAGTATTATGTATAACCTTCTTGATTTTAGCATTTTCTAATAAATTTCAATTTGCTGTACTAGGTGGGATAGTATTTGGAATTGGCGCTGGATTACAACAGGCAGGCAGCATTTACTATGTTTCAGAATCAGTTTCTAAAAATTTAAATACCTTAGCAATTGCAATTGCTCTTGCTTTAATTAGTTTAGGAGTTACATTTTCACCAGCTATCATTAACAGTATCAAGGTCACGATTTTTGGCTCCACAACAGCGACTTCAAGTATGATGGTAGCTGCATTGGGATATGGCACCATGCTAATCGTGGAAGTTGTACGAGAGACATTTTTTAATAAAGATTCAATGATTGGAAAATCATAATTGAAAATACATAATGTCTCTTATGATAGTATATAAGTTAGTTTACTAGGGTAGCAATTTTTTATAAGTCGCTGCCCTATATAAGTATAATCCTATGATAATTAACGGTTGAAGTATATAATTTAATATAATGTAGGAGGTTCGCAATGTCTTCAACAAGTATAATATTACTTATTTTTATTGCAATAATCGTATCTATAGTGGCAGGGATAAAT
>DPPH01000074.1:1303-1623 GCA_003539375.1 Clostridiales bacterium | reverse complement strand
GTATGAATATTGGAATACCTGCATTTCTGTTTTCTATAGGTATCGGCGTATACCTTCTAGGACTTACGATAAATGACGTTTATAATTTATGGCCAATAAGATTAACATTACAAATAATGATTATCACTTTTTTTTATGGTTTTGCAAGTTTAGCAGGAACAATAGAATATATTGCTAGTTGGATTATGTATTTAGCTCGAAACGTTCCCCATTTAATGCCACTATTTTATTCACTGTTAGTTTTTACTTTAGGAGCTATAGGTATTCCTCCAATAGCCAGTAGCATGTTCTTAATTCCTATTTTTATTGGTTACTGCAAA
>DPPH01000074.1:0-1071 GCA_003539375.1 Clostridiales bacterium | reverse complement strand
CTGCAAAAAAACACAATCAAATGAGCTATACGTCGGAGTTTTTGCTATTATTGCCGGAATGGGTGGTATGTTGGCTCCAACTGGTTTTTTAGGGATACTTGTTGCTGGAGTTCTAACAAATTTAGGTATAGATCCATTACTATACAGTAATCAGATTTTTTTAAACTCAATCATTATTGCTTCTATTCTAATTGTTGTTTATTATATTGGATTAAAGTTATACAGACGTTCAAAAATTCAAGTTGAGTTTGAAAAGCCTGAAAATCCTACGATAAAACAAAAATATAATTTAATAATAATATTTATTTTAATCACAGCAATGTTTTTACCCCAAGTGGTTCAGAATTATTTTCCCAACCCTTTTACAGGAGTATTAGTAAGTATCGATACAATGATTTTTTATCTAATAGGCATCTTGATATGTATTCTTCTTAATATTTCAGACGAAAAAGAGGTTATAAAAAGTCAGGTTCCATGGGGTATACTAATCTTATTAGGAGGAATGACTTCACTGATTACGCTATTAAATGAAGCAAATTTTAGTGAAATAATTGCATCTTCAATTGAACAAAGTACCTTAACTGCTTACCCGGCTTTAACTCCAATTATTTTTGTTATGAGTGCTGGTGTATTATCGGCATTTTCAGATGGAGTTTCTGTGGCTACACCGTTGTTAATAGCTATTGCAATTTCTTTATCAAAGGTCATTGATATTAACTTAGTATTAATTCTAACATGCATACCCGTTACTGCTATATGCACAGGTATTTCACCTTTTTCTGCTGGAGGAGCTATCGCTTTATCTTTTATAGAGGAAGATAGAAGAGATGATATATTTATGGGTCAGTTAAAAGCGGTCGGAGTTAATATTGTAGCAATTTGTTTAATCACTCTGATCTGGATTGTTGGAACATAGCTAGAAAATAACTAGATAAGACGGAGCTAAAATTTTTAATAAGGGAACTATAAAATTTCTTCATAAAGGAGGAAGGGAAAGAAGGGAATGATTACAGCACTATATAGAGAACGGCTAAATAGGTTAATTACCAAGTCAAGTCCATATTTGTGTGT
>DPPH01000095.1:3197-3364 GCA_003539375.1 Clostridiales bacterium | reverse complement strand
GCTAAGTCTATACCGGCTAAAAAGTCTGGAGTTAAAACGGGCCAGTCTCTAATGGAAGCAAGACTTGCATGCCCAAATTTAAAAATTATTCATCCTAGGTATGATGTCTATGTAAAAGCAAGTAAAGGATTAAGAGAATTTTTAAAGACTTATACTCCAGAAGTTGA
>DPPH01000095.1:2673-2943 GCA_003539375.1 Clostridiales bacterium | reverse complement strand
GTATTTAGTATTGATGAATGCTTCATAAATTTTACAGATAAAAATACTGATTATATAGCATTAGCCTATGAAATAAAGGATAAAATAAGAAAAAACTTTGGTTATACGGTTAATATAGGAGTATCAAATAATAAGTTGCTGGCTAAACAAGCAAGCGAATTTGAAAAACCCAACAAGGTGCATACTTTATATAAAGAAGAAATTAAAGAAAAATTGTGGCCTTTGGATGTATCAGAATTATTTATGATTGGAAGAAGGACGGCTCCTAAG
>DPPH01000095.1:0-2498 GCA_003539375.1 Clostridiales bacterium | reverse complement strand
TAAAGAAACTTGGAATAAATACAATAGGAGAATTAGCCAACTGCGATTATGATTTACTGGTGGCTGCTTTGAAATCTCACGGTAAACTTATATACAATTATTCCTGGGGAATCGATGATTCTTTATTTAGTGAAAAAAATGATATAAAAGGAATAGGAAATGGTAATACTATATCTTTTGATGTAGAAGAAAGACAGGTTGCTTATAAAATAATTATGAGTTTGTGCGAGAATGTAGCTATGAGGCTTAGAAAAGAAAATAAATTATGCAGAGTAGTTTCTATAGGAATAAAAAATAAAAATTTTAAGTACAGTATAAAACAAAAAAAAATAGATTACTATACAAGTAGTACAGAAGAGATTATAGAAGTTTCAAAAGACTTATTCGATAAATTGTGGGATCAAAATCCTATAAGGCATATGAATATAAGAGTTAGCGATTTTGTAGATAAAAATAAAAAACAAATGAATTTTTTTGAAAAAGAAGATTTGTTACAAAAAGAAAAATTAGATGAAACAATAGATAAAATAAGAGAAAAATACGGCGATTATTCCATCATCAAAGCCTCTTATTTAGACAGCGGTATAGAACCAATAATGGGTGGATATCCTTCTGAAGAATATCCAGATATGAAAAGCATTTTGTAAAAGGAGAGAGTTATAGTGAAATTGTTAAATCACCCTATAGATATGATAGCTGTTTTTGATGTGAATGGGGATATAAAACCTTTTAAATTCAAATATAAGGACAAAAAAATAAAAGTAGAAAAAATAATTGATATAAAAGAAGAAAAACTGGCTGGAAATAGAAGATTAGTTTTTGTATGTATGACGGATAGAAAAGATATATACGAACTTAAATACGAAATCGATAGTCATAAATGGTTTTTGTTTAAAAGATAAAATCAAAATTTAAATAATATTCATGACAAAAATAAGCATATGGATAAAATGTTATATTGATATGTCATATTTATTTTGGTATAATTTTATTAATAATTTGAAGGAGGATATATATGTATAAAATATTATCTATTAATCCTGGATCTACATCTACAAAGATTGCGCTATATGAAGACGATAAGGAAATTTTAACGGAAACCTTAAGACATAAAGAAGAAGAATTAGGAAAATTCGATAGAATCCAAGACCAGTACGAATTCAGAGAAAAAATAGTACTAGATTTTTTAGAAAAAAATAACTACAGTATTTACAAATTAGATGCAGTAGTTGGAAGAGGGGGTATTTTACCTCCTGTAGAAGCTGGAGCCTATATAGTTAATGATGCAATGGTTGATTATCTTAAAAATAGACCTAGAGTGGAACATGCTTCTAATTTAGCAGCCTTAATAGCTTATCAAATATCAAAATTAGCAAATATACCTGCCTATATTTACGATTCTATAGCAGTTTATGAGTTAGAACCGGAAGCCCAAATCACAGGATTGCCGGAAATTAGAAGAGATGGACTAGTCCATACCTTAAACATGAGGGCATCGGCAATAGAAGCTGGAAAGATATTAGGAAAGAGTTATGAAGAAAGTAATTTAATAGTAGCTCACCTAGGTGGGGGTGTAACTTTATCTGTCCATAAAAATGGAAGAATGATAGATGTTATATCAGACGATGAAGGACCTTTTTCTCCAGAAAGATCTGGAGGATTACCTGGGAGGGGATTAGTTAAACTTTGTTTTTCCGATAATAAAACTCAAAAAGATATAACAAAGAGAATGAGAGGCAATGGTGGATTAAAAGCTCATTTAAATACTGTAGATTTAAGAGAAGTTGAAAAAATGATTGAATCAGGAGACAAAAAGGCTGAGCTTGTACTCAAGGCTATGGCATATCAAATATCCAAAGGGATAGGACAGCTAGCGCCAGTTCTGAAAGGTGAAATAGATGGAATTGTAATCACAGGAGGAATGGCTTATTCAGAAAGATTGGTTTCTTTGATAAAAGATAGGGTAGAATTTTTAGGGAAAATAATCCTTATGCCGGGAGAAAATGAAATGAAATCTTTAACTTTAGGGACTTTGAGAGTACTAAAAGGAGAAGAAGAAGCTAAAGATTTTAAATTATAAGAAATATATAAAAAAATATTAAGAGACTGAAACTAACAGTCTCTTTTTTTGATCTTAAATTTAAAAGTAAATATTAATTTGATGTAAAATTAACAAAATCACCTTGATTTTAATAAATTAAAAGAGTATAATAATTTTGTAAACGATTACAACTGTAATTATACAGTTGAAAAAATTCAATTTAGGAGGTACTTATGTTTAAAAAGTTTACCAACGGTTGTGTTGCAATAGTAAACAAATATTTACCAGACCCATTTTTATTCGCAGTAATACTTACTTTTGTAGTTTTTATTTTGGGTGTTATAATGACAGGACAGGGTCCATTAGATATGGTACTACACTGGTCCGGAGGATTTTGGAACTTATTAGCATTCTCAATGCAGATGGTACTTGTTCTTGTAACTGGAAATGCTATGGC
>DPPH01000087.1 GCA_003539375.1 Clostridiales bacterium | reverse complement strand
TATCCACTTGTATCAACAGCTGTGTGAAGTTTTTTCTCTTTTAATTTTCTTAATAATTCTTCAAGAAAATCAATTTGATTAAGAGGTTCTCCCCCTGAAATAGTAACTCCTCCGCCGGATTCTTCGTAGATTATCTTGTCTTTTTCTATTTCTTTAATAATTTCAGAAATAGTATAATCTTCTCCTACTATCTCTCTAGCTCTATATACGCATGCTAGTTCACATTCACCGCAAAAAGTACATTTTTCTCTATCAAATAATAGTTTTTGTCCTTCAATTTTCAGTGCATTTTCTGGACATATCCTTACACATTCTCCACATAATACACAATTATCTTCATTATACAAAAATTCTTTTTTCCCATCTATACTTTCCGGATTATGACACCACATACAGTTTAAAGGACATCCTTTTAAAAAAACTGTAGTTCTTATTCCCGGACCATCGTGAATTGAAAATTTTTTAATATCGTATATTAATCCTTTATTTTCCATTAACAACACCTAACTTTATATTCTTATTATACTATATATTATTGCAACTATTATGCCAATATTATTTCTAGTAATCTCAGTAATTACACCTATATTTTACCACTTAATGTCAAAAAATTCGTCTATTTTAGACGAATTTTTTGACATATGTTATGTTTTTAAATTATTTTTAGCTTTATTTTATTATTATCTCTTTACTAAACTTATTTAGAATTTCTGGTCCATCTTCGGTCATCACTACTATATCTTCTATTCTCATTCCAAATTTATTTGGAATATATATACCCGGTTCTATACTAAAGGCCATACCCGGTTTTAATTTAACTTTACTCCCTCCAACAATATCCGGCGCCTCATGAACACTGTAGCCTATACCGTGACCTGTTCTATTTATAAAATAGTCCCCATAACCTGCTTTCTTTATAACTTTTCTAGCTGCATTATCAACTTCTTCTGATGTTACCCCTATTTGAGCTGCTTTTTCTCCTGCTTCATTTGACTCTCTTATTATTTCATATACTTTTCTTTCTTCTTCTGTTACTCCACCAACAAATACTGTTCTGGACATATCTGAACAAAGTCCTTTATACTTACATCCTAAATCTAAAATAATTATATCTTTTTCCTGAATTACTCTACTATCTTCTGCGTAGTGTGGTTTTGAGTTGTTTTTCCCTGAAGCGACTATCGGTGTAAAGGATAATCCATCGGCTCCTTCTTCAAGAAAATATTCTTCTATCTTTTCTTTTATGTCTTTTTCAGTTACTCCAGGTTTAATAAATTCAATGGTTCTTTCAATTACTATATCCGCTAATTCTGCTGCTTTTCTCATTAAAGATATTTCATTTTTATCTTTGATTATTCTAAGTTCTTCTAATACTTTATGGCCATTAATAAAATTCCCATCAAAGTTGTTCTTAATATCGATGAAGTTAATTCCTAATATTCCATTGTTTATCCCAATAGTTTTGCTTTCAAGATTATGTTCTTTTAATGCTTTAACAGTCTTTCCAACAAATCCTTCATGATCTCCCCAGGTATACATTTTTAGTTCTGAATCTATTTTTTCTTCTATTTCTTCTGCTGTAAGTTGAGGTGATATATAGAAAAAATCATTTTCTTTTAGAAGTACAAAACTTTGAAATCTTTCATCAGGTAGCGGTGAATATCCAAGTAAAAATTTTAAATCTGTTGATGGCCCCATCATTAAAGCATCTATTTCTTTTTCCATCATAATGCTACATAGTTTATCCATATACTTTTTATTTATCATAAAAAATTCTCCTTTATTTGTATTAAAAAAATTGTTAAGAGACTAAGTCTCTTAACAACTTTAATTACTTAAGCTACTGACCTAGATCTTCTAAGCCTTTTCTGTTTTTCCAAGCATGAAGTGCAAGAGAAACACCTATAACTCCGTAAACCACGAAAGCTCTAAAGAATTCACCTAACTGTGCATCTCCAAATAATTCTTTACCTGCTGTTGGAGATACAATAAATACAGCGTGGAAAAGTATTATTCCCAGTATACCATGGCCTATGTTAGCATTTTTAACTGTCGCTCCACCTATAAGTATAGCTGCTACAGCAAACAATCCAACCTGCATGTGACTTCCATAAGTATTCATTGTACCAACGTTTTGCAAGAATATTATTTGACCCCATGCTGCTAGTACCGTTGACATGATTACTGCAATAATTCTTGTTCTATCAACATTTATACCTGAAACTCTAGCTATATGCTGACTTAAACCTATTGATTTAAAGTCCTGGCCTAGCTTAGTTTTCATTATTACTATGTTGAATACTGCAATTAAGAATATAAGGAACAGAGTAAAAATTGGAACTTGAATAGTCTGTAGCATATTCAAACTCTGAATAGCTGAACTATCTGTACCACTAAACAAGAAAGATCCTGTCGATGCAGTTAAAATTATATAAGCGAATCCTATTAAAATTGCTCCAAGTACTGTATATATAATGTAAGTTATCTTACTCTTTTGATTTGTTACATTTTGAAATTTATTTCTAAATATTAGTCTTATTAGACTGTAAATTATGATTACCGCACCCACTATCATCATGAAGTGAAATAAATTAACTTTAAAAACATCATCAAAGGCATATTTTAATCCCACTTCACCGAAATTGGTATCTAATGCTATAGTATTTCTTAATCCAACCCCGTCTGGCTTAATCATAGGTACTTTCTTCACAGGTATGATTCCTCCAACAACAATAAGCAGTAAAAACTGATAAATACCGTTTGCAAAGAAACCAACTATCAATCCCGCAATCATCTCCTGTCCTTTTGTGTTGTTGAAAAGTACTCCTGTTAAATAACCAAAGAAAATTGCTATTGGAGTTGCCACAACACATGCTAGTAAAAGACCTCCTAACCCTGTCCAACCAAAGTATAGGGCTATAATCAAGGCTATCTGTCCCGCCATAGCTCCTACTATTATACCAAAGTTAAGACCGATTCCTGCTGTTATTGGTATAATCAGTGATAATACTAGGAAAGTATTTCTTGTTATTCTTGTTAACATTTCACTAGCAAGATAAAATACCGGTAAATTTGAAAGGGCAATTCCTGCTACTGTTAAGAATATAAAAATTAATGTTACTACATTTTTTGTTAATACACTTTTTAAACTTCTTTTTTTTCTATCTTTTGTTATATCTGCCATCTTAATGTCCTCCATCCACTTTTGTAAGAGCATATAGGATTATTCCGTTCTGGATAACCATTCTTGAAATTTCTGCTACACTACCGAATGGAATAATTTCATTCAAAACTGGCATAGAACTGGTTAAAACACCTTGGAATAATATAACCCCGATTATAACGTGGCTTACTTTTGCTCTCGATGCCGTTGCTCCACCAATTAAAACTGCTGCTACTGCAGGAAAGGCCATCATAAGTGGTGCAGTATAAAGCTGTATAAATCCAAAACTTTGTGAATATACAATAATACCAACAGCTCCTAAATAAGTTGAGATAACATTTGCTATAATTCTACCTCTATCAATATTTACCCCTGATGCAACTGCAAATTTGTTGTTCATTCCACCAAGCTGTATAGCTGTTCCCATTTTACTTTGTGTAAAAGAGTAAACTAGAAAACATGCTAAAAAGAAGAAAAGCAGCAAACCTGTTGGTATTTCAACATTTCCTATATTAAACTTTAAGAAGTTATCTAATACGTGCTTAAAGGTTTCCTCTAATGTAAATGTAGTCTTTAGTCCTCGACCTATAGGCCATCTCATTATATCACTTGTAAAAGGTAGTATTATCCAACCTATACACATCAACTGAACTATAGAAAATCCAGTGTAAGTTGCAATAGTCATCTCAGCGCCTTTACAGGCATTCAGTAGTTTCCCGTATAGTATTCCTACTATTACCGAAAGAGGTAGTGCCATTAATATTGCAAATATAAATGCTGTTGTACCTACCAGTTCAAATTCTATTGCTGTTGTAGCTGCAAGAAGTCCGAGTACTATACCTATTGTAACTGCAAAGTTTGGTCCTGTACCGGATTGAATAGAAGGAACCATTGCTAATACAATTATTCCATACATTCCTACCCTTTGAATAAGGTCAGTCATAACCATTCCTATTGGGATACCTACAAAGATTGCCGTTACAAGTATAACAACAAGTAAAAGCGACATCATAAATCTTGGGAATCCAATATTTTTAATGAATGCTACCATCTTGATCCCCCCCATCATTTCCATTTTCATCTAAGGATTTTCCAGCCATTAACAATCCAAAGTCAGCATCACTGTCTTCAGGTTGTAGTATACCTGCTACCTTACCTTCAGATACTATAGCTATTCTATCTGCTATACTTCTTAATTCGTTAAGTTCTGAAGAAGTCATTATTATAGTCATATTATAATCTCTATTTAATTTTCTAAGTAAATCTAAAACAATCTTTTTAGCACCTATGTCAATACCTCTAGTTGGTTCTGATACTAAGATTATCTCGGGATCCTGTGTAAGAGCTCTTGCGATACAAACTTTTTGTTGATTTCCACCGCTAAGACTTCCTACCATCTGCTTAGAACTAGTGCACCTGATATCTAATTCTTTTATCATTTTTTTAGCTCTTTCTTGAATCCTTTTTTTGTCTCTAAGTGTAAAGAATTTATAGTCTTTTAAATATTCTCCGTTAATGTTCATAGCTGTAAATACTGTATTTAATTCTATAGAAGCATCTATAAC
>DPPH01000040.1 GCA_003539375.1 Clostridiales bacterium | reverse complement strand
ATCTATATGTATAAGCAGTTCGTAAAGATATAAGTTTACAAATGAACCGAACAACAAAAACAATGCTCCCTGCAGCATATATTTAATAGGAAATTTGAATTTTGTTAAAATCATATATCCAAATAAAAAAAGCAAATTTATACCTATCATAACTGTTCCAACTTTAAAACTCAATACTTCTGATAATGCTACAATAGTAGAATTTACAGCACTTACTCCTATACTTGCTTTTATCGTTAAACTTACACCAAATGAGGCTATTATATAAAATAAGAATGAAAACATATAACCCTTACGATTATTCATAGTTGGTCTCCTTGTGAAATAAAATTAAAATTAATTAATGGACTAGATTGATATTATTCTAATCCATGAATTATATCACCTGATTAATATAATTTGCAAATGATTAAAGTACGGGAACTTCTTGTTTATAAATTATAATTTTATGATATAATGGAAAAAGCAGAAAAACAACAAGGAGTGGAGAAATGATTTCAAAAGGAAAAGCATTTGTAATTACAGCTGTAGCTGTAATACTAGCTGTTGTTCTTACAGTAGTAGGAACAAGCTTTATAGGATTGAGAATTGATGAAAAAGTTATTATTTCAACAGACCAGTATGATGAATTTGTTGAGTTAAATAATAAATACAGCAAGCACGAATATTTAGAAAAATATATAGAAGATAACTTTTTATATGATGTAGAGGGGAACTTATCCGATGGCAGTTTAAAGGGCATGATGGAAACCCTTGATGATCCTTACTCCGAATACCTAAGTGTTGAGGAGATGAACAGTTTGCTAGAACAAACATCAGGAGAGTATAGTGGAATAGGAGTATATGTATCTATAAGTGAAGATAATAAAATTATAGTTATATCTCCTATAGAAGATACCCCAGCAGAAAAAGCCGGCTTAAAAACAGGAGACAAGATAATTAAAGTAAACGGTACAGAATTTACCGGTGAAGAAATGACAGAGGCTGTTAAGGTAATGAAGGGAAAACCTGGAACGGAAGTCACTATAACAGTAGAAAGAGAAAGACCAAACGGAGAACTTAGAGAATTCGATCTTACTATTGAAAGAGCCAATATTAAAATACAAACTGTTAAACATGGTGAAATAGAAGATGGAATAGGATATATAAGAATAACTACTTTTGATGATCCTACCGATGAAGATTTCAAAAAAGCTTTAGATGAGTTAACTCAAGAGAAAGAAATCAAAGGATTAATTTTAGATTTGAGATTTAATCCCGGAGGTTTGTTGGATGCAGTTGTGGAAATAGCAGATGAACTACTTGGCAAAACCGTTATCACTTATACACAAGAAAAAGATGGTGAAAGAGAATATTACAATTCTGATAAATCAATGGTAGATATTCCGCTAGTAGTATTAATAAATCAAGGTTCGGCTAGTGCTTCAGAAATTTTAGCTGGGGCTATAAAAGATACTGAGAGGGGCATATTAGTCGGTGAACAAAGCTTTGGAAAAGGTATAGTCCAAAGAATTATTCCTTTAGAGGATGGGTCAGGCTTTAAATTAACAGTATCGGAATACTTTACACCAGATAATATTAATATCCATGATATCGGAATTGAGCCGGATGTTACAATTAAGCTAGACGAAAAAGCTATGGAAGAAGGCCTCTACGGCATGGAGTATTATGAAGAAGATAACCAACTTCAACGAGCTGTAGAAATATTAAATAGAAAGATAAAATAAACTATATTATGTAACACTTGACTATAAATCTTACATAATATACTATATTTACAACATTAATAAGCTCATGTTAGGGAATACACCTTAACATAGCTTGTTTTTATATAAAATAAAAAGCAGGGATTAAAATGATAAAAGAAAATAAAAGATGGATATATGTAATATTAGGAATTTTGATAATGATGTTTTTAGGGACAGTATATTCCTATAGTGTGTTTAGAGCTTCTATTGAAGATACATACATAGTTGGCACAACTCTAAGTGGATTACCTTATATGATATCTTTAGCTTCTTATGCAGCTTTTATGTTTATATCAGGAAGATTTATTAAAACAGTTAACCCTAAAATCATAATAGCTGTAGGCGGATTACTAGTAGCTTTTGGGTGGGTTTTATCCTCCTTCACTTCAAACATCTATACACTAACTTTAACCTATGGGATTGTAATAGGAGCCGGTGTAGGAGTTATATATGGAGTGCCTATGGATGTAGTGGCAAAATGGTTTCCGGAATCTAAGGGATTTATCGTGGGCTTAGTTTTATTAGGATTTGGACTTTCTCCTTTTATAACAGCACCACTATCTAGGGTACTAATTGAAAGATTTGGTCTTCACAACACGTTCTTAATACTTGGGTTATCTTTTGGAATTCTAATACCTTTATTTGGAGCTGCCTTTAAGTATCCAGTCAAAGAATATGAGACTCAAAAGATTAAAAAAGATGATGATAAAAAGAAAATTAAAGATTTTGATACTGTGGAAATGATAAAAACTAAAACTTTCAAAGGTCTGTATTTGAATTTTATAATTGGTACTATGATAGGCCTTACAGTTATTGGTCTTACTACTATGATAGGTACAGAAATAATAGGTATTTCCGAAGTTAATGTAGCCTTTTTTATGTCCTTGTTTGCAGTATTTAATGGAGTTGGAAGGCCTATTTTTGGGTGGTTAACAGACAATCTTTCTTCAAAAAAAGCTATGGTAGTATCTTTTGGATTAATATTCACAGCATCCTTACTGATGATTTTTGCAGGGAGAGGGAATGCAATCTTATATGGGATATCTTTATCTATATACTGGTTGAATTTAGGAGGATGGCTTGCTATTGCTCCTACATCTACAATAAAATTATTCGGACTAAAAAACTACAGCCAGAACTACGGAGTTGTATTTACCGCCTACGGGATAGGAGCACTAGTAGGAGTAGGTACTTCAGGAATGATAATTGATATCTTAGGAAGTTTTAAATATTTGTTCTATTATATTATATTATTGTCAATATTGGGTAT
>DPPH01000235.1:5578-6397 GCA_003539375.1 Clostridiales bacterium | reverse complement strand
AAAGCTATTATGAATAGGTTGGTAAAAGCTTCAGGAGGAAATATTAAAAGGTGTGGTGATTGAATGAAAATTCTTTTTGTTTGCACGGGAAATACCTGCCGCAGTCCAATGGCGGAAGGAATAATGAAGGACTTAATAAAAAAAGAAAAACTAAATATAGAAGAAGTGAAATCAGCAGGGCTTATAGCTAGAGAAGGGATGCCTGTTAGTGAAAACTCAGTAAAAGCTTTGGAAAAATTTGGAATTGATATTTCAAAATATAAAGCTAGTGTAATAAAAGAAGAAGATTTAGAAGAAGCAGATATTATACTGACTATGACCTCTGATCACGAAGACATGATTTTACAGGCAATGCCTAAGTATTCTCACAAGGTTTTTACCTTAAGCGATTACGTTGATGATTCTAGAGAAGATATAAGTGATCCTTACGGTGGAAGTCAAAAGGAGTACGACATCACTGCTGATATTATATTAGAAAAATTAAAAAAATTGATAGAAAAGTTGAAAAAGAAAGGATATTAAAATGAAAATTTATTTAGGAAGCGACCACGGTGGGTTTGAACTAAAAGAAGTAATTGAAAAATATTTAATAGAAGAAGGGTATGAGGTAGAAGATTTAGGAACTCATAGCGAAGACTCCGTTGATTACCCTGATTTTGGTATAAAAGTTGGTGAAGCTGTAGTAAAAGAAGAAGATTCAATTGGCATAGTATTTTGCGGTACAGGAATAGGTATATCTATAGCAGCTAACAAGGTAAAAGGAGTTAGGTGTGCCCTTTGCTCAAATGTATTTTCAGCAGAAATGGCTAAAAAGCACAA
>DPPH01000235.1:0-5354 GCA_003539375.1 Clostridiales bacterium | reverse complement strand
ACAACAATGCTAATGTTATAGCCCTAGGTGGGAGAGTTACTGGGAAAGATTTAGGTAAAAGAATAGTAAAAGCATTTTTAGAAGAAAAATTTGAAGGTGGAAGACACAGCAGAAGGGTAAATAAAATAATGAACTACTAAGAAAGAATGAGGAGTAAGACATGAACGAGTATTATCTTGTATTTTTTACAGCTTTTGTGTTGTCCTTCTTTTTTACTCCTGTTGCAAGACAGCTGGCTTTCAAGTTAGGTATATTAGATATACCGAAGGATGATAGAAAGGTACACAAAGAACCAATTCCCTATTTAGGTGGAGCTGCTATATACGCCTCAGCTATTTTTACAATGCTGATTTTTTCGGATTTAGATAAAACGGCTGTATCAATTATGGTTGGAGGAACAGTTATATTTTTAATAGGTCTTATCGATGATATTAAGGATATATCTCCAAAATTAAAATTAGCTGGACAAATAATTGCAGCTATGATAGCAGTCTACGGTGGGGCAAAAATTAACTATATAACTAATCCTATACCGGGATATAATGTTATCTATCTTGAGCATTTTGCTACACCTATATCCATACTATGGATAGTAGGAATAACGAACACGATAAATTTAGTTGACGGATTAGATGGCCTAGCTTCGGGAGTTGCTGCGATTTCAGCATCTACTATGATGTTTATGGCATCAATTAGCGGTTTTGATTATATTTTGCTTGAATGTGCAGTAATAGCTGGTTCTTCACTAGGATTTTTGCCTTATAATTTCAATCCGGCAAAAATATTTATGGGAGATACAGGAGCATTATTTTTGGGATATATGCTGGCGGTAATATCAATTTTAGGATTTTTGAAAACCGTCACCCTGGCGGCTATAATTATAATGGTACTGGTATTAGGAATACCCCTATTTGATACTTTCTTTGCTATAGTCAGAAGGATAAGAAATAAAAAACCAATAATGGAAGCAGATAGAGGTCATGTTCATCATAGACTATTGGCAAAAGGTTTCACCCAGAGACAAACTGTACTAATATTATATATAGTAAGTATATTGTTTGGTGCAGCTGCAATATTTTTCTCAGATTCAGAACCCTTAGAGGGAAGTTTAGTTATAGGAGCTGTTTCAATAATAATTGTATATACTGGAAAAAAATTAGGATTCATATCTAAAGTAAACGAAGAGGAAGACAAAGACCAAGAGGAGTAAAAATGATAGATAAAAAAAAGATAAAAGTAATGACATTGTTTGGAACTAGGCCAGAAGCAGTTAAAATGGCACCCATAGTTAAAGCAATGGAAGAATGCCCCCAGATAGACCATAAGACCTGTGTCAGTGCTCAGCATAGAGAAATGCTCGACCAGGTACTGGAGATTTTCAATATTAAACCGGATTTTGATCTTGATATCTTTCAAAAGGGACAGAGCCTTACCCAGATAACCAACCGTACTATGGAAGGTATGGAAGAAGTATTTAAAAAATTCAAACCGGATCTAATATTAGTACAGGGAGACACTACCACAGTATTTTCAGGAGCTCTAGCAGGATTTTATCATAAAATAAAAGTTGGCCATGTTGAAGCGGGACTGAGAAGCGGCAATATAATGTCCCCATATCCTGAAGAAGCCAACAGAAAACTTACTGGAGTTATCACAAACTATCATTTTGCACCAACAGAAGAAGCTAGAAACAACCTCATTAGAGAAGGATACAAGAAGGAAGATATATATGTTACCGGAAATACGGTAATAGATGCTCTGTTTAAAGTAGTAGATAATGATTATAATTTTAAAGACGAATTTCTTAAAAAAATTGATTTTAGGAAAAAGATAATCCTACTAACTGCCCACAGAAGAGAGAACCTAGGTAAACCTATGGAGAATATCTTTAAGGCTGTAAAAAGAATAGCTGAGGAACATGAAGATGTTCAGGTAATATATCCTGTACACCTAAATCCCAAAGTTAGAGATATAGCTGATAAAATACTTAATTCTATGGATAGGGTTCATCTTATAGAACCCTTAGACTACGTACCCTTTGCTAATTTAATGAACAAATCCCACATTATAGTAACAGACTCCGGCGGGATACAGGAAGAAGCTCCATCCCTGGGTAAACCAGTTCTTGTTGTAAGAAAAGAAACTGAAAGACCCGAAGGAATTGAAGCCGGTACAGCAAAGTTAGCTGGAATTGATGAAAACAATATATATGAAATTTTAAAGGAACTATTAACAAATAAAAAATCCTACGATAAGATGGCAAATGCAGTAAATCCTTATGGAGATGGTAAATCTGCAGAAAGAATCAAGAATATAATACTTGAAAATATCTAAATCAGGACAATTCAACATCATTTACAGAAATTTATTTTAAAAATGCTCCCTTGTGATGGATAGGAAAATTAAAACTATCCCTACAGGAGGAGTATTTTTTATTAGAAACATTAATACATCATCCGGAAAATATTACGAAAATGCAATAAAAAACCTTTTCATACTATTAATCTATAAAAAAACAGTATATTTTTAATATATCAGTTGATTTTTAAGAAAATTCATTATAATATATTAAGAAATCGTAAAACAATGGTGGTGGAAGAAATGAATATAGGATTACCCGACCAGCAAGGCTTATATAATCCATTAAATGAAAAGGATGCTTGTGGTGTTGGATTTGTTGTGAATTATAAAAATGAAAAAAGCTACGGTATAGTAAAAAAGGGTATAGAAATACTAAAAAATATGGAGCATCGCGGTGCTTCAGGTAACGACCCAAATACTGGCGATGGGGCTGGTATACTGACCCAGGTACCCCATGAATTTTTTAAAATACAGTGCACCAACGAAGGTATAGATTTACCTGACCGGGGAGATTATGCCGTTGGTATGATTTTTCTGCCTAAAGAACCTGTATTGAGATTTCAATGTGAAGGTATTACTGAAAGAGTTTTAAGAGAAAAAGGCCTTAAAACTTTAGGCTGGAGATTTGTTCCCACGGACAATACTCATATAGGAGAGACTGCTCGGGGGACGGAGCCGGTTGTAAGGCAGGTATTTATAGAAAAATCTTCTTATATGAATGTAGAAGAATTTGAGAAAAAATTATTTTTAGTAAGAAAGATTATAGAAAATGAAGTTGAAAGATTGGTTAAAAGGAATAAAGAGTACTTTTATATATGTTCTCTTTCTTCAAGGACCATCGTATATAAAGGTTTGCTTTTAGCTAATCAGATAGAAAAATACTTCCTTGATTTAATAGATATAAACTACAAAAGTGCTGTTGCCCTCGTTCATCAGAGATTTAGCACAAATACCTTTCCTACATGGGACCTTGCCCAGCCCTTTAGGTATATAGCTCATAATGGAGAAATAAATACAATAAAAGGTAATAGAAACTGGATGAATGCTAGAGAAGGTATAATTGATTCAGAAGTCTTTGGTAAAGAAATAAAAAATATTTATCCAATACTTCAAAAGGGAAAAAGTGATTCAGCATCACTAGACAATGCCTTTGAGTTTATAAAAGCTAACGGTAGAAGTAATGCCCATACTATGATGATGCTGATTCCTGAAGCTTGGGAAAACGACGAAGAAATGAAAGAAATTAAAAAAGCTTTTTACGAATACCATGCTTCTATGATAGAGCCCTGGGATGGACCTGCAGCCGTATTATTTTGTGATGGCAACCAGGTAGGAGGGACTCTAGATAGGAATGGATTGAGACCTGCTAAGTATGTAGTTACAAATACAAATGAAATAGTAATGGCATCGGAATTTGGTGTATTAAACTTAAAACCTGAAAACATAATTAAAAAGGGAAGATTAAAGCCAGGAGAAATGCTTCTTATAGACATTGAAAAAGGCAAAATTCTATTTGATAAAGAGTTGAAGGAAGAAGTATGCTCTAATGTTGATTATACAAAAATAGTAAAAGAAAAAAGAATTGTATTAAAGGACATTAAAATTCATGATACCCATATTGAAGACTACAATAATAGTAAAATTTTAGAAAAGCAAAAAGAATTCGGATACACTAAAGAAGATATAGACATGATAATTAAACCTATGGCAAAAGAAGGTAAGGAACCTATAGGCTCTATGGGAGATGACACTCCTCTTGCAGTATTATCAAACAAAACCCAATCCATATTTAATTATTTTAGACAGGTCTTTGCCCAGGTAACAAATCCGGCGGTAGACCCTATTAGAGAAGGGTCGATAATGTCCTTAATGAATTTTATTGGTTCTCAGGAAGATATGCTGAACATATCAAATATAGAAAATCAATATATGGTAATAGAAACCCCGATTATAGACAACTACGATATGAAAAAAATTAAGGAGTTAAATAACCACCAGTTAAAATCAACGGTGATTCCCTTAACTTTTAAAATAGATGACGGAGTGGAAGGATTTGAAAGGGCATTAAAAACCCTATGTACCAGAGCAGTCAAGAAAATAAATGAAAACTCCAATATAATAATACTGTCCGATAGGAAAACAGACAGTTATACAGGAGGAATTCCCTCCCTGCTTGCGGTATCCTACCTTCACAACTATTTAATAAAAGAAAAACTTAGGTCAAGGATCTCTATTATAGTTGAGAGCGGAGATGTAAAAGAAACTACAAATTTTGCTCAACTTATTGCCTACGGGGCTAGTGCAGTAAATCCATATTTAGCTATTGAAACAATAAAAAAATTGTGTAGAGACCAGGAAATAAAAATTGATGAGGAAAAGGCAGTTAAAAACTACCTAAAGGCTTCATCTAAAGGACTGGCTAAAATCTTATCCAAGATGGGCATATGTACTATTCAAAGCTACCACGGATCTCAGATGTTTGAAATATTAGGGTTGAGTGATGATTTTGTTAATAAATACTTTCCAGGAACAACTACTACAATAGGAGGAATAGGATTGGAGGAAGTTGTGCAGGACATTATATCCAATCATAAATATGCATATGAAGAAAGTGAGTATAATCAGAAAAAAAACATAGATTTTGGAGGAAGATATAAATATGTTAGAGATGGAGAGTTTCATCTTTTCAATCCAAAATCTGTAAAACTTCTTAGAAATGCTGTTGAAAATAATGATTATAAAACATACAAAGAATTCACAAGGCTTACAGATGAACAAGATGTTAATCCTACTACTTTGAGAAGTATACTTGAATTTAAAAACCTAAATCCAATTCCTATTGAAGAAGTAGAACCTGAATCCGAAATAATAAAAAGATTTTCCAGTGGAGCTATGTCAGTAGGTTCAATAAGTAAGGAAGCTCACGAAACTTTAGGAGAAGCTATGAACAGTATAGGAGCTTCAAGTAATTCCGGGGAAGGTGGAGAAGATTT
>DPPH01000241.1:2924-3067 GCA_003539375.1 Clostridiales bacterium | reverse complement strand
CTGATTTTTGAAAGTAGAACCATTACTTTAGCTTTACCTTTTCTTGAAGAAAACATAACTTTTTTCATGCCCGGAGCTGGATTAGGTGTAACCGGAGCGGGTATAGCTACAACAGTCGGTAGATATATCGCAACATTTTTAAT
>DPPH01000241.1:0-2630 GCA_003539375.1 Clostridiales bacterium | reverse complement strand
ATAAGAAGAATATTTAAAATAGGACTCCCTGCTGCTGGAGAGCAGCTTTTGTTTAGATCTGCACAACTTGCTTTCTTTAGGATAGTAGCTTCTTTAGGTACGGTAATGATAGCAGCTCACAAAATTACTATTACCGCTGAATCCATATCTTTTATGCCTGGATGGGGATTTGCCCTTGCGGCTACTACATTAGTAGGCCAGTATCTTGGAGCAGAGGATAAAGATAATGCGAAGCGAGGAGGATACACCGCCGGATACATGGCCGTTGCAATTATGTCCGTTTTAGGGGTGCTGTTTTTCTTTTTTCCGGAAATGTTTATCAAGATATTCACTAAAGATCCGGAAATCATCCACTATGCTGTTATATGTCTTCGTATAGTAGCTGTAGCTCAACCCTTATTAGCTATAGCAATGGTTTTTGCAGGAGCTTTAAGAGGCGCAGGAGATACAAAAACCGTACTTATAACTACAGGGGTTACATCCTGGGTAGTAAGAGTTGGATTAGGCTACTTTTTAGCTATAACTCTTGGTTACGGCCTTACAGGAGCATGGATCGCTATGGTGCTGGACTTCGGAATAAGAGGGATCGCATTTTTGCTTCTTTTTAAAAGAGGCGGTTGGCAGAATATAGAAGTATAATATTTTTCTAATTATAGGGTATATATACCTTATAAGAAGGAGGATTACTAATGAACACTAAAGGAATAAGTATTTTAAATTTTATCACCTTTGCATTGGTGCTAACCGTTAATGCTCTTGCAAATATACTTCCGATTAACGGACTCACTACAGGGGAAGTATCGGATAATTACATCAATTTATTTACCCCGGCAGGATTTACTTTTTCTATATGGGGACTTATTTATACCCTATTAGGTATCTTTGTAGTTTATCAATTAGTTTTAAGTTTTAGAAATGAAAATTCTAAATTCATAGAAGACATAGGTTACTGGTTTATTATATCTAATATTTTAAATTCTCTATGGATATATACATGGCACAACTTGATGATATCTATCAATTTAGTAATTATGATTCTACTGTTAGTTTCTCTAATAATGGTATATCAAAGATTAGACATAGGACATAGTAGAGATGACAAAAAGATTAAAATGCTAGTACACGTACCTTTCAGCATCTACTTAGGTTGGATATCTGTTGCTACTATTGCAAATTTCAGTGCCTTTTTTGTTAGTTTAAACTGGAATGGTTTTGGGCTCAGTGAAACTTTCTGGACAGTACTCGTGATTTCTGTAGCAATTCTCTTAGGAATTATTTTCACTATTAAAAACAAAGATATTTTTTATACCTTAGTTGTTTTATGGGCTTTTGTAGGAATACTTTCTAAAAGATTATCTGCAGATATCAGTTACACAACTATAATAACGATTGTTGTAGTTGGTATAGGTTTGCTTAGTTTATTGGTTGTATATGAAATATTTAAGAAAAATATATATTTGCATTCATAAAAAATAATAGGAGGGACTATTAAATAATTCCTCCTATTATTTTTGTTTTATTTATAAAACTTTGCTAGTAAATACTTCAACAATATTTTTATCAAATTGAGTACCAACATATTTTTTCAATTCTTTAACTGCTTCTTCTTTTGTTTTCTTTTTTTGATAGGGACGGTTAGCTGTCATTGCTTCATATGCATCTGCAACTGCTATTATTTTTGATAACAGAGGTATTTCATCCTCCCTCAATCCCTCAGGATATCCTGAACTATCCAATCGTTCATGATGATATAAAACAGCTTCAGCTAAATGAGCATATTCATCAACACTTTTTAAAAGCTGGTAACTTGTAACAGCATGTTTTTTAATTGTTTCCCAATCCTCTTCTGTTAATCTACTTTTTTTGTTTAATATTTCTGGTGGAACTATAATTTTGCCTATATCATGTAGTGCTCCAGCTACTTTTGCATCTTCAATTTCGTTATTATTTAGATTCATAGCCCTTGCTATACCTTCACAGTACTGAGAAACTCTTTCTGTATGTATCTGCTCATTATCATATTTGTTATTTATATTAAGCAAAACTGTTTCTATAGTTTTGTTTCTCATAATTTTGCCATACCTAAGTTTATTTTTATACATCTTGTTATCTGCTTCTCTATACACTTCTAATATATCTTTGTCATCTCTATTTTTAGTTGCATAGCCTACAGCCAGTGATATTATAACTGAATCTAGACTAGCACTGCGAGATTCTTCTACTATCCTATCTGTAATTTCTTCAGCTTTTTCGTTATTTATACCAGGCAAGAGCACTACAAATTCGTCTCCTCCAACACGACATATGATATCTTCTTTTCTACATGAATTTTTCAAAATATCTGAGACTTTTATTAAAAGTTTATCTCCCATATCATGACCGTAGGCATCATTTGTTAACTTTAAGCCATTAACATCTGTAACAATTATAGAAAAAGGCATGTTTCTCTTAGTATCAAGTCTTTTTATTGAATCTTCCATATATCTTCTATTGTATAATCCTGTTAAATGATCATGAAAACTTAAATACTCTATTTGTTTTTGCTTTTCTCTTTTTTCAGTAAAATCTCTAAAAACAATAACGACCCCAGTTATATTTCCATCTCTATCCTTAATTGGAGCTGCACTATC
>DPPH01000134.1:2257-4586 GCA_003539375.1 Clostridiales bacterium | reverse complement strand
CAAGGTCTCATTGTATCAATTATTGAGTTATATGGACAGGCTTCTTTGCATTTTCCGCATTCTATACATTTAGAATAATCAATATGAGCTTTTTGATTTCTAATATATATAGCATCTTTTGGACATGATAGAGAACACCTATGAGATAAGTATCCTCTACAGGATTCAGTAATGGTGAACCTGTTTGTAGGACATTGATCGCAGGCAGAATCTAGTACTTCAACTAAATTAGGATCTTCTTTGTCTCCCCCTAAAGCCATTTTTACTCTTTCGGTACTAACGGCTCTTTCGTGATAAACACAACACCTAAAACGAGGATCAGGCCCGGGATTCACTATTTTAGGTATATCTATAATATGTCCGTCTAAGCTGTTATTGAAGGCATATTCTGATATTTTTTTTAGTATTTCATATTTAACTAATTGAACTTGATTTTCAAATTTTCTCATCTTCTACTCCTATAAATATTTTATGCTAACAGTTTTACCAAAAGACTTTAAAATATTAGCGATTCTTCCTACAATATTAAGTTTAATGCTGAGATCAACTGGTAGATCCGGGTTTTGATGTGCTGGATTCACCGCTCTTCCAAACCAAATATTAACATGTGTAGATTCTTCCAATAAAATTTTCATAAGCAAAGTTGCTCCGTCTTTTTTATTAAAATTAACTTCTGATATAGAATTTGAATATAATTCAAATTTTGATAAAAGCTTTTTTAGAGTTAAAATTCCCTCTGTTACTAAATCTAGACCTTTAATATTTCCAATAGGAGGAACCTCAGGGTCTATATAATCAAAGGAAGTTGATATATCTTTATCCATTTCTCTTGAAAAAATATTTGCTGCAGTACCACCGCATATAATTTTTCTGCCTTCTAAAGATAAAAAATCTCTAACAACATCCTTGTCTTTTGCAGGATTATCTGGAGGTCCGGTGAAAATATTGGTAATTTCCGGGTTTCGAATCTTTAAAGTTACAGCTGTAGTATCATCGCCGGGAGAGCCAGCATATAAATTACTACAGGTATCTACTAATCTTCTGTTGTATTTTTCAGAATTTTTAATGTTTTGCTTCTGTAAATAATCAGCTACATGATGCCATTCCCAACCGTGATTTAGTATTCTTCCAACTCCAGCATGTATAACACCATCGGAAACCAGAGTTATTGTATCGTTTAACATTAATTTGATTTTTGAAAGTTTAACATTTTTTCCTCCGAAATTCAGGGTTTTATAAGGCAAATCAATAATTTCACCTTTTCTTTTATAAAAAACTGGAGGATTATCGTATTGAATTATTGAAGCTTCGTCATACTTGTTAATATCTATTATGGCTAAAGTAGAATAAGCTATTTTTCTAACATTACATACAGGAAGAGTATTCATAACAGTATTAATAGTTTCTTCAATTGAACTTCCTTTTTGAAGCATAGTTCCAGCTATTTTTGTAGTGAGTGTAGAAAGTATATTTGCTTTAACACCGCTACCTAAACCATCAGCTAAAACAATAGTTAGACGATTATCAGATTTAAAAATTTCAACATTATCTCCACACAATTCTTCGTCTTTTTTATTCAAAGAGTGTTTTGCAATATCATAAAATATTTTCTCAGATTTCATAACCATTATTGTCCTCTTCTAAAACTATATCTTTAAGTTTATTTAAATTAACCTTTGTTTCTGCTGTAGTTTCACCTAAAAGTGAAGCAATTTCTTGGGCAGCCCTCATCTGTTTGTTAATTACTTCTTGGCAAACTTTTAATGTTCTACCTTTAACTATAGAAAGCTCTTCTTTATTCTTTTCATTTGAAGTAATGTCAGTCATAATTGATACTACAACATTGTCAGATTCTATATATATTAAATTAATAATAAAAACTTTATCTATCTCTTTGAATCGTTCTTTTAAACCTATTATATTTGATTTACTATCAAAAATTTTTTTAAATATATCATGCTTTATGTAATCACTAATATTGTATTTTTTAATACTCTGGTTATTAATGTTAAATATTTTTCTAAAAGCAGGATTATAGTCTATTATGTTCATATTGCTATCTAGGATCATTATTAGATTTGGAGTATTGTCAAATATTATAGATTGAAGACTTTCAGCTTTTGAACGAAGATAAGGCATACACATTGTAATATCGGAAAAATTGTTGTAGCTAGCTTCAGCTTTATCCATACATGATTGATATCCGCAAGCGCCGCAATTTAAATAATCAGTTTCATCATATTTATCGATTTTCTTTAATATCTCTTTTAAGTCTTTAACACTAGGTTTTTCATTTAATAGCTTTTTGTTTTTAAAAGATCTCTTGAAA
>DPPH01000134.1:457-2004 GCA_003539375.1 Clostridiales bacterium | reverse complement strand
ATTCATCCTACTTAACTTTTCAAAATAACTAATGTTTTTTGGATAGTCTGGCCCGTTAATACAACTTCCATCACATACATTCAATTCAATAAGTAAATTATCAAACTTATTTTTCGATAAATCTTCCATCATATCCCTGCACTGGTTAATTCCTTGTACCTTAATATAATTGAATCTAGTGTTTTTTCCACAGGAAGCAATAGCACCCATAGGATATTTTTTTCCGTGTATATTTGTTGGTTGATCAAAGTTTAACTCTGTTAAAGATTCGAAATCTATACTTGAGTTTTCAAGCCACATTGAAAGATCATGGAAAGTCAAAACACCGTCAATACTTCCAGTTATTTCTTTGCCTTCTGCCTTTTTTGCAAGACATGGACCTATAAATACAACCTTAGTTTCATTTCCATAACGTTCTTTAATAATTCGCCCATGAGCTATCATAGGAGAGACTACAGAAAGCATGCTATCTATTTCTTTAGGATAATACATTTCAATAAAATAATTTGCCGCTGGGCAACAGGTAGTTATAGCATTTGGTTGACTCCAATTCTTTAATGCTTCAATATAAGCTTTACTAACCTCTTCAGCACCTATCCCTGTTTCTTCAATAATATCAAAGCCTAAAAGTTTTAGTGCTTTGACTATCTTTAAAGGTTTATCCGTTTTAAAAGCTGATGGAAAGGAAGGTGCTAAAGAAACAGCAACTTTACTCGTTGTATTAATCATATGCTTAACTTTCTCAATATCTGAATGTATACTTAAAGCCTTTTGAGGACATACTTGTTGACATACACCACATTTAACACACATATCATTGATTATTTCTCGCTGGTGTTTTTTAAATGAAATAGCTTTTGTTGGACATGTTCTCAAACACTTAAAGCACTCATCGCATTTATCCTTATCGAAGTCTATAAATTTCATATCTATTTTTCCCTGCAATTTTTTTTAATAATTTTTTTAATAAAATTTTCAGCAGTCTCTGGGGAAATCGAGTAGATTTTTTCATTTATCTTAACAGAAACGAAATCTGAACAGTTACCTAAGCAAAAAGAAGATTTTAGAGTGATTTCACAATCGGGATTACCTTCAATAACTTTTTGAAATTTTTTAATAACATCATAAGATCCTTTTAGGTGGCATGCACTTCCAACACAAATATATATATCCATAATATTCCTCCATTAATTCAAATTGAAAATCATTATACTATATCGTTAAATATTTATCAATATCGATTAATGTTAAGAAATTTTAACTAAGATAATTTTATAAACATAGAGGATATTAAATTTATTGACAAATATAGTTAAATTATTAAGACTAAAAGAAATTAATAATTTTTTTATAAATCATTAAACTAACTAAATTCAATGGTTATAAGAAAATCATTGTAATCGTTCACAAAAAACCCTTGCAATATTTACGGATATTCCCTATAATATAGTTAATAAATTAACAATATATATCAAGGAGGATAATATGAATTTTAATTTTACTGATGAGCAGAAATTACTTAAAAAATTATATAAAGAATTCACAGA
>DPPH01000134.1:0-132 GCA_003539375.1 Clostridiales bacterium | reverse complement strand
AAAAAATATGGAGGACAGGGCGGAGATAATCAAGCATATGTAATGCTTGTAGAAGAACTTTCAAAAGCCTGCGGTACTACTGGAGTTATAGTTTCAGCTCATACATCCTTATGTTGTGCTCCAATATATGAG
>DPPH01000129.1 GCA_003539375.1 Clostridiales bacterium | reverse complement strand
GGAAAGCTTTGCATGAGACCTGCTAAAATCTAAAAACCAGATTTTGCTAGGGCTTCAAGTGACACGATTATGTCATTCCGTGTTAGGATTACTAAAAGAGTAATAACATGATATCATAAAATAAAAAGGAGTGGTATCATGTTTGAAGAAGCTAAAAAAATGGTGAAATTATTCAAAGAAGTAGGATTTGAGAAGGTTTTAATAGCTGGAATTGATGTTTCAAAAAACAAATTTACCATTGCAGCAGTAAACGGAATGTATGAGAGTAAGGTAAAGGTAAAAGACATAAAGCTAGATAAAGATAGCTTAAATGATTTGTACAGAGAAATAGATTTAATAATTAAAAAAGAAGGGATAAAGCAATTAATATTTGGATGTGAACCATCGGGAATATATTACAAACCAATAGTAAAAGATTTAATGAGAAAGTATCCTGATGCTATGTTTAAACTAATTAATCCATCATCCACAAAATCTAATAGAGAGCAGAGAATGGAGAGGGAAAAGACAGATCCGATAGATACTTATGCAATTACAGACCTTCTAATTAGAGGAGAGTGCTACGACTTAGAAATTGAAGACAATACCTTTAACATAATAAAAGAATATGTAAGAGAACTAGACCATATAGTAAAAGAAAGAGTTAGATACAAAAATAAAATACATGCTTTAACAGATGAAATATATCCAGGACTTGAAAGTTCAAGCACATCCTTTCTTGATAGTATATACGGAAAAAGATTTCTAAAGGTATTACCAAAACCAGAAACAATAAATAATTTAAGTGCAGAGGACTGGATAAGAATATTATCAACAAGTGATTATCGGTTACCGCTACATCAAGCAAAGAAGCTTAAAAATCGCAGTCTATCTATAGTTAGCAACAGACACAATAATTTCAAAACTACTAAAGAATATATAGTTTTTTTAGTAGAAGGATACGAACACTTAGAAGAAAGAAAAGAAAAAATTGAAAACAAGTTAGACAAATTAATAGACTCATTAGAATTTGGGAAAAATCTAAAAGAAATAGATGGAATACAAACCCTTACTGTGGCTAGGATAATAGCATACATGGGTAATCCATACAGATTTAAAAGTGGAAAAGAGGTGGCATCCTTTGCAGGATTAACACCTAAATCAAACCAAAGTGGTAAAAAAGATAAAAGGAAAAAGCTAAGTAAAAAAGGACATAGCAAGCTAAGAGCTACTTTGGTACAGGCAGCACAGCAAGTAATAACATCGACAGCATATTTTACAGCCTACTACAACAGATTAGTTATAGAAAATAGAAAAGATCCAATGGTAGCCATAGTAGCTACGGCAAACAAACTAACAAGAGTAATAATGAAAATGATTCATTCTGGTGAGAAATTTAATCCGCCAACAGCTAGGGATAAAGACAAAGCAAAAGGTAAAATAAAAAGACTAACCAGTAAAGAACTTAAGATTATAAATAAAAATAAAAGGTCGGATTCATTGACTCAAGATATAAAAAAATTATATCTAGTAAGAGTTTAAACCCAACCTTCATGCATATATATTATAACATAATCAGGAAAAATGAAAAACAAAAAAGATTTTAATTAAGGGAAACTCGTTGTCATTCCTGTACTTAAAGTACGTAATTCGGATTGAGTGAATCCCTTTTTACCGGTGTTAAACTTAAATGGTATGATGGGTCCCTGCTAAGCAAACCAATAACATGGGATAAGAGTCGGTAATAAAGGGTGTAATCTTTAGTTAGAAAATCTTGATATTTCTTTTAAAAGTGTACGTTGTATGCTCTAGGGAGTTATTTTTTGCCAAAATATATACTTGACTTTCTATGGTATCCGAAACTAGCAGCATTAATTTACCGTTGAGGGATCTTAGTTGACTTGTCATTTCGAGTTTATCGAGAAATCTTAAAGATTCCTCACTTCTTCGGAATGACATAATCGTGTCACTCAGAGCGAAAGCGAAGAGTCTTTATACTAAGGGGATTTGCTCAGTTTGAAATACAGCCTTTTCAAGCATTTCATCAGTTTTAATATCTGCTCCATCTTTTATTTGCTTCTCAAGCTGCAGATATTCGTTAGTACCAAAAACATTTTGTCTTATCTTTATCATGTATATAAGATTAAAGCAGTTCAAGATAGAATTTTGCTTTAAATCCGTTAGACATATTAACTGGGTATTGTACTTCTCAGCAATGTTAAATAAAGGCTTAAGTAAGTGTTCTGAGGAAATAGGGCCAAAGGGATTATCCATTATAAGGACTTTGGTATCTCTATTTCTTTTATAGTCATCAACTGCCTTTGCACTGGTCCTAGTGTAAGACATCAAGGCTACAAGTACTGCAAAGAAAGATACAAATCTCTCTCCACCTGAATTTTCTTTCATAACCTGCTCCCACTTTTTGTAGCCGCTATTTTTAGTATTTAGGTCAATCTTGTAGGCACTGATGCTCATTTTCCCTAAATCTGAAATAACATTCAAAAGCTCTCTAGTAGACATATATTTGTTTATTTTTTTTCGTATATCTTCCGTCTTTACATTATCCTTCATATCCTGTTTTATTATACCTATACAGTTTTCTATGTAGGCCTTCATTTTTACAATATTATCATATTCTACTTCTTCAAGCTCTTCCATTCTTATCCTAAGCATAGGTATAGACCTTGATTTTCCTTCAAGCTTAACTTTTGAATTTTCAGGTATTTTTTGTATTTCTTCATAAACCTGTTTTCCTTGGAGATAACTGTGCTGAACCATGTCTTTTTTGTTTTTTTCTAAATTTTCAAGTCTAGTTTCACAAGCCGCTATCATATTTTCAAGAAGCTCGTTGTTGAATAAAAGTTTTTCTCCCAATTTTATATAATTATCTTTATCAGATTCTGCCTTTTCTATTATGAGCTCCAGTCCTGAAAAAATATTGTCTATATTTATGTTTTTATTTTTATATTTCCCTTTAATACTATAGTATCTTCTTCTTACATTTTTTTCATAAATTTCATTTTCTTCCTCTATATTTTTAAGGTCTTTGTTCAATTGTATGTAATCTGCCTTGGGATTTATATTTACCGTGTATCCCTTTTCCATAAAGTTTTTAATCTCTATTTTAACCTGTATTTTTGTTGATATAGTATTGTACTCATTTCTTATTTTTGTTAATTTAACAATTTGATTTTTTTCTACTCCAATTTTTTCTTTTTCTATTTTCCTTCTTTCTTTAAAGTTCATCATTATTTGTGAAGGCTCAAGAATTTTAGATACTTTTTCTATATCTTCTTTAATAGTTTCTAGTTTGGCTTCATATCTGTTTATTTTAATATATATTTCTTGACATCTCTGAGACTGCTCTTTTTCTTCCTTACTAAGGCTTTTTATGCTTTTTTGAATATCTATTAGTTTATGATAGTCGTATCTTACTTGAATATAGTCTTCTTCATATAAATCATAAGATTTCAAAACTGCTTCCTTCTCTTCTATTTCTTTTGATACCTTTGATTTTTGCTTTTCCAACTGGTCTAGGTCTCTAGTTATTTTACTTTTTAAAACCCTCAGACTTTCCTCCATATTTTCAATAGGTTCATCTATTAAAGTACCTCCTGAGGAATCTGAATATTTTTCTAGTTGGATTTCTGCTTTATTAATATTTTCCTCTATAATTACTAGCTTTTTTATAAGATTATTAAGGGCTTCTTCTTTTTCTTTTTTCTCTTCTATTATCCTGTTTTTTCTTTTTTGTATTTTAGATATTTCCTCTATTATTAATTTGTTTTCCCTAATATTCTTTATGTATTCTTCGTTTTTTAGGAAGAAATCCTCTATTTTTATTACTTTATTATTTTCAGCTTTTATTTTGTCATCATTTTCTCTGATTAGATTATTAAATGATTTTATTGAAGTTTCTAACTCAGCCTTATTACCCTCTCTATCTTTCAATCTTTTTTTATTGTATTCAATACTTTTTGAAATCTCCTCTTTTTTATTTTCTAAACTATATATATACTTTTCATCATAACCAAACTCATCTAATATCCGAAGATCTTTTTCTGTATTTTCAATTTCTACACTGTAGTGTCTCATCTGTTCTTTCTTATTTTCCACTTCATCCTGAAGTTCTTTTATATAGGATTCTAAATCACTTCCACTTAAAATTCTATCATTAAAAAGACATATAAAATTAAAATCTTCTGAAAATTCTACTGTTCTATTACTTATATTATGAGTATTGTTTAACTGGCTGTAAGTTGTTAAAGGTATTACCTGATAGATACTCAAATCAAACTTACAGTTTTTCAGTTTTTCCAAGTTAAAATCATCGAATATAAAAGTAAAAGGAAGCATTGGATTTTTCTTTATCAGGCTTTTTCTAATACCTTCTTCATGATTTTTTAAATAATTTTCTCCCGTTTCAAACAAAATATCTTCTTCAACTAAAAAATCCACAAATTCATCAGGTAAATGTAGGGTTCCTTTTTTTATTGAAGATATGTTTTTTAATATGCTACTGATATTTGACGAAATATCCTTTTCCAATCCTTTAAGTTCTAATAAGTATTTTTTTACATTTAATCTATTTTCATTATGGTTAAATCTTTTCTTCCATTTTATATCATGTTTATCTAAAACCGGTTTCAGGGAATCTTCAAAATTGTAGTATTTATTAATTTTTTCCTTTATATTACTTACTAATATAGGATTTACACTGTTTTCCTTTTCTAATGTCTTTATTTCTTTTTCTGTTTCAATTATTTCCTTTTCTAATATTTCTATTCTGTCCTTAACTTCCCTGTTGTGGTCTTTTAGATTATTTATATTATTGCCTAATAAATTTAAATATTTTTCTTTAAAGCCCTCTTCTATTTCATATAGAAGATTTCTGTTATACTTAATTTCTATTTCTTCTTTTATTTTTTTCTCGTATTCTTCAAAGTCATCAATTTTACCCTTTATTTTTCCTCCATCACTGTGAAGCTTATTTTTTCTATTTTCTATGGTGGTAATTTCATTTTCACAGTCACTAATAACTTTTATAATACCTAACTTATCCTTCTCCAATTTAGATTTTTTATTATTGACTCTAGCTATTTTATTTTTGTAGTTAATTTTTAGAGAATATTCTAAGTTTTTTATTCTTTCTTTATTTTCATCGCTATTTTTAATTTTTCTTATTTCTTCAATTAATCCTGCTAATTGATTTTTCA
>DPPH01000281.1:8209-10840 GCA_003539375.1 Clostridiales bacterium | reverse complement strand
CATATATTTTTTCTATATCTAATATTTTTTTTATGTTTGATGCTCCTAAAACATTATCTGCACTTTCGCTCAAAACAACTTTTACATCATATCCCTCTTTTATAATAGCTTTAATAGATTCTATCGAATCTTTAAATCCATAAGTTCCTCCAGAAAAAACAACTAATATTTTATTACTATTGAATTTTATTCTTTTTTTAACTTCGTCTACTACTAAATCAGATATTACTTCAATGATAGTATTATATATTATTAATTTAATTCTATTTTTATCCATAGCATCTTATCCTTAATTATTTGAACACATTGCGATTCCAAGAGGTGTAACTAACAGAGGATTCGCTGGTTTAATTACATCTATCTTAAGTTCTTTGTAAAACACTTCACAAAATCTCTTAAATGTACATGCCCCACCTACGATATACACTTTCTTTACTTCGTAGTTATTTATAGCTTTTTTGACAATCGATGCCATTTTTTCAACTACTGGTTCAATAATTACAAAATTTTCTGATTCCTTATTAATATCTTTTTTAATAATTTCAGCATCCTCAAGAGTAATCTTATATGCTCCTGCTATTACTAGTGACATATGCATTCCACCTGTTGCTTCATCTGTTGTGTATATTACTTTTTTATTTCTTAGTATACTGATGCCTGTAGTTCCTCCTCCAACATCGACTACAGCACCATCATTAATTCCCAGGAAAATAGCAGCCGCAGTTGGCTCATCTACTACTTTTGATATTTCAAAGCCTGCTGCTTTTACTACATTTTTTATTACTTTAGTATTTCCTTCTATAATTCCTGGTGGAATCGCAGTTGCAGTTTTACTTATTTTAAATCCTAATATTTTTTCTAGTTCAATTTTCAATTCTTTTACTATTCTTGTTGCATTTATATAATCAACTACAATTCCATCTCTTACAACATTTGCTTCTCTAATTACTCCCGCAATAGGTTTGTTATTTTGATCAACAACTGCAATAACTATATTAGCTGTACCTAAATCAACTCCAATTTTCAAATCTCCTTCTGCTGTATTTCTTTCTTTGCTCTTTATTAAATTCGAAAATTCTTCAGTATTCTTGTTAGCAATTGTTAAATCCATTTATAAGTTCCTTTCATAGGTTTTGAATTTTTATTGTTTTTTTATTTTTACTGTGTCTCCATTTTTTAAACAACATGCATTTGCTTCATCTGTATCAACATGCATTTCTAATCTGTAATTATCAGAAATTCTAATAAGTACATTCCCCAATACAGCTTTTCTAATTCCTTCAATTTCAACGTCTACCAGTTCTCTATCTTTTAACTCTAATAAATTACCAATTTCAGTAGGCATATGAATGTGTCTTAATGCAGATATTAAGCCTTCTCTTTTTACTATTTTACCTTTTGGTCCAATCAATTCTACTTCTGGAGTATTTTTTATTTTTCCTGACTCACGTACCTGAGGTTTAACTCCTAATTTAAATCCATCACTCAAAGCTATTTCAATTTGAGTATTTTCTCTAACAGGCCCTAAAATTCTTATGTCCTCAATTTTTCCTTTAGGTCCTTTTATAATTAATGTCTCTTCTGCAGCAAATTCTCCGGGTTGATTCAAATCCTTCATCTTTGTTAGTTCATAATTTTCCCCAAACAGAACTTGAAGGTCTTCTTTTGAGATGTGAAGATGCCTATTTGAAACTCCCACAGGTATCTTCCATATATCTTGCTTTGATAAAATTTCTAATATTTTCTTTATTAATTCTTCATTATAGTTATGCATTTATTCACTTCCAATAAAATAATTTATTCGTTTTTCGTCAATATTTTTTCTACATCTTCGTGAGGTCTTGCTATTACATGTTTAGCTACTAATTCTCCAACTTTTTCTGCTGCAGCAGCTCCTGCATCTACTGCTGCTTTAACAGCTCCAACATCTCCCCTTACCATAACTGTTACTAATCCTGTTCCTATTTTTTCATAACCTAGTAAAACAACGTTTGCCGACTTAGTCATTGCATCTGCCGCTTCTATTGATCCAACTAAACCTTTGGTTTCAATCATTCCTAATGCTTCTTTCATTTAAATTACCTCCATATCTATTCTTCAATATTATCATAGTGAATACAATCTTTCCTTAAATCACCTTTTTCTCTTGGACACTTAGGGTCATTACACATGTTACAAGTTGGTTCATCTTTTGATTCTTTTTTTTGATTGTCATTATTTAATTCTTCAGCTAAATTTTTTTTTGTAATCAAATCGTATCCTACTGTTTCTTTATTTCTTGTTAATAATTCTATATCTTCTGATGGTCTTGCAATAACTTTTACACTCCAAATAGCTTCATACTTATCTAGTTCTGATTTCGCTGCTAATACAGCAGCAGTAACTGAACTAACTTCACCTTCTATTTTAATTACTGCCATTCCACTTCCTTTTGTTAGCTCGTATCCTACTAGTTCAACATTAGCTGATTTAAGGCATACATCTGCTGCCACAACAGCTGGAGCAAGACCTATTGTTTCAATTATTCCTAATGATTGTTTAGGCATATTAAAAATCTCCTTTTTAATATTCTCGTTACAAATACTTATTTTTGAATGGAACTTTTTTTACAATTCTAGCTGCACATTCTCT
>DPPH01000281.1:7092-8029 GCA_003539375.1 Clostridiales bacterium | reverse complement strand
ACAATTCTAGCTGCACATTCTCCCATTTCTCTGAGCATTTCAAATTTTGAATTAAGACTTATAGAGAAAACATATTTATCAGGTTCTAACTTTTCATGGTGTAGTATTATATTTTTTTTATCGATTCCGATTCCTACTCCAAGTAATGAAGTATCTGATGCCATCGATGCAAGTTTTTTGCTGTTATAATCTGTAAATTTTTTAACTTCAAAAGGTATACCTTCTTCTTCGATACCAAGAAACATTTCTTTAATGTTATCTTTAATTTCATTATTTATAAATATATAGATTCTTGGCTTTTCAGTATCTTTATCTTTTTCCAAATTTAACACTCCCTATTTGAAAGAACCAGACCAGTAGCAACTGCATTTCTAGGTCCTTCTTTACCTCTTATGTTAGCCTTTCCCGCTACTATCATGTTTTTTGATAGTTCATTAGTAACCATCTGTGGAATTTCAAAGTCTAAAGCAGATCCTCCAACCAGTACTACAAATTCAATATCTCTCAAATTATTAGTTGGACTTACTGTTTTTAAAGCTCTTATAGCATTTGTAACAAAAACTTTCTTTTTTGCTTCTCTTCTTACATTTTTTATTTTCTCCAGAGAATGTTCTATATTTAAAGGTATTAAATCTCCTTCTTTTACAATTACAACTTTAAAAATCAAACTCGGACTTAACTGTTCTTCAAAAAATTTAACCGATCCATCTTCATGTCTTATGTGAAAGAAACTTTCTGCTTTTGCCAAAGGATATTTTTTTATATCTTCAGCTAAATCTATGTCTTCTATTCCAAGCTCAGAGTCAATAAGCATTGTTACCATATCTCCGGCTCCAGCTAAATGGATTGATTTTATAGTACCATCTGTTCTTATTATTGAAGCATCAGTTGAACCTGCTCCCATATCTAATATTGCTAAAGGTTTTTTAGTTCCTGG
>DPPH01000281.1:6445-6880 GCA_003539375.1 Clostridiales bacterium | reverse complement strand
ACGCTCCTAATATAGCCATATCTGCTTCTACTCCACCAACTTCAACATCAATTTCTATTTTTTGTGAAAGTGTCTTAGCAATTTTTTCCATTTGTAGCTTTTCAGATTTTACCATAGCTGCTATTCCAACAGCATTTTCTAAAGAATATTCTCCTGCTAATGCACCAGCTACTTTTTGCGGAACAAATGTATCAACTGCTCATAAATCTTTGATTCTTATGTTTTTAGAACTTTGATCTGTTAATTGAGCCATTGTTATTTTTACTCTTTCTAGCATACCTCCAGCATTTGTTCCTTTTTCTCCTGTAATATCATCTATTGATGATACTTTTTCTACTCCATTCATTATTTCTTTAGCACCTTTTTCAACAGGAATTTCTACTTCTTTATTGGCTCCATTATATTTTTCTGCAGTGAGGAACCATTCATTTATTT
>DPPH01000281.1:1638-6204 GCA_003539375.1 Clostridiales bacterium | reverse complement strand
GGTACTTCTTTCTTTTACATCACCTTTTGGTGTTTTAATAACTACAGCCGATCTGTTTCCTATTAGAGCTCTCGCTATAGGAACGATTTTTTTTGTATCTTCTGGCGAAAGATTAAAAAGGGTTGCTATTCCAAATGGATTGGATAGTTTAT
Organism: Clostridiales bacterium; assembly: GCA_003539375.1. Classification (GTDB taxonomy): domain Bacteria; phylum Bacillota; class Clostridia; order Tissierellales; family Dethiosulfatibacteraceae; genus UBA8670. The sequence continues at coordinate 6,052 of DPPH01000281.1, read as the reverse complement.
CAACTACAGAACCAACTTCCGCTACTTCAACTGCTGCTGTCATTCCTAAAGGAATTTTTTCAATAAAAGAAACTTCGTCTACTATAGGTATCGGTTTATTTATTCGATTAAATATCAAAACACCATCATCATTCTTTACAATAGCCCCGTTAATATTTATTTTGTGGCTAAATTTATTGATAGTTTCGGCTACTTCTTCAAACCCTTTATCTTTTTCGCACAAAACAATCACATCTTCTCCAGATTCAATTTCAGAAAGTTTGTCTATCATTACAGTCTTACCTACTCCAATACCTACTCCACCTGGAGTATCGGGATTATGACCTATCATAGTAGATTCCGTTATAATTGTTTCTGTTATAGTTTCCATAGCTACGTCTCCTATTACAGGTGCAGCTTCATTTATTCTTACTAAGTCTATATCTTTTATATCGATATTGCATTTGCTTACAGCTTCCTTCAAGGATTTATAAATTCCATGGATATTTTCATCAGTTCCTTTAAGTCCAGTTGTCGAAACTAGACTACTTGATAAAAACTCAATGTTTTCTCCATATAATTTTCCTATTGCTACTTCAGTACTGTCATTTCCAATATCTATACCTGCCACAATTTTCATATTATACCTACTTTATTTTTTAAGTCTTCCTCTTTTCTCATAAACCTCTGCTGCTTCTCTAACAAATTCAGAATTAATTTTACAATTATATTTTTTTTCAAGTTCATCTGCAATATCTAACAATTCTTGTTTTGTTGATCTATATGGTCTTAAAGCACCGTATATTTCTAATATTCTTTCGTCCGGTACTTCTATTAGTTCTGCTGCTCTTCTAAAATTATCAGCCAGTGCTTTTCTATTAACTTTTTCTGCTACTTCTGCCTGCATATCCAAAGTTTCTTTTGATACTTTTAAATCATCGTTCTTAACCTCTCCATTAATTGCTTTCTCTAAAGTTAATTCTGATAATTTTTTTCCTGAATGTGTTTTCACTTTATCAGGTATTTTTTTACCAAAGGGATAATCCTCTATACTAATATTCGAATTAGAACTTGTTTGTTTAGTACTTTTTGTAGTGATACCTTTTTCCATTGAATTTAACACTTCTCTGACAACACTTTCAATTAATTGTTCGTTATTCATTTCTCCACCTCCTAAATAAATTTAACGTCTAATTGCTGCGTGCCTTTGCTCTCATCAATATGTTGAGTTTCTTTAATATGCAAAATTGCTGATATCGCCTGGTATTTAGGTCTTGCCATTTGATCATTCTTTGCTGGTACAGGACTTGGAGATTCATCTTTTGCATACTTAGCAGCATTTTTCCCTATAGCTCTAAAGGTTTCTAGATTAATTAGAGGTGCTTGTGGGAATAATTCCAAATTATTTAAAGGATCTAGATTAGCTTGATGTATTACTGAAGTTCCTTTTGATTGAATTCCTATTCCTATACCTGAGCCACTCAGCTTAGCTGCTTGATTAGAAATAAAAGATACATCTGAGGTCCCATACATTTTTACAACTCTAGCTTTTAATCCTTCCTCTTCTATTCCTGCTATTACTTCTTTTAAAACTTTAGCATGAGGTATTTTAACAATTGTCTTTGTTTGTCCTACTCCAAAAGCAGGTCCAACTCCTATTACAACTTCCTTAGAATTTGTTCCTTTTTCTGCTTTTCCAATTTCTTTTAATTCTATACCCTCGGATTTAGAGTTATTTGGAGTAGATACATTTGGTGTAGAATTACTTGTTTGCATTTCATTTAGTACTTCTTCAATTATACTTCTCAATAATTTTTCGTTAATTTCCATTTGTATTCTCCTTCCTAAAAATCTTCAGGTTTAACTAAGTTATTTAATTTTTTCATTTCATTCCATCTTTCATCACTTATTACATAACCCGTCATTGGCCCATGATAAGTGTTAGCATCATTTACAGCACTTATAACATTAAAGTTTTCGTCTATTATTGCTGATGTTTGCAAATAATCTCCAGCTGCTCTTTGTTTTAGAAGTTGAAATAAACTATTTGAAACATCTTCAAAATTAGTTTTGTATAAAGCTTTTACTATATCCAGACCTGTTATTTTACGTTTCATCATATCTTCGATAGCTTTTAAATCTGCAGGTATATTCCTATCTGGCATGTCGTTGCTACCGTGAGCATATGTAGCAGCTTCAACTTCTTCATCGGTTATTTCTGTTAAATTCAACTCTCTAAATATTGCCTGCAGAGCTTTTGCAGCTTTATTTCTTACTTTTATCGCTTCCTCTTCTTTTATTGGTCTCAGCCCACCATCTATTTTTAAATCACGCTGAACAGCATTCCAGTCGTCAAAATCTTCTGCATCCATATTTGAACCTGCAAACATATTGTCGTAGTTCGGTACGGCACTAAATCCAGAATTTATAAAATCTGTTCCCGGTACCATAGCCATTAAATTCTTTGCTGTTCTTCTAATATCTGAATGGGTGAAAGTTTGGTCATTTCCTGAAGCACATTCTAGGTCAAGCATCATAGCTATAAGGTTTTCAGCTACTATAGTTCTTACTCCTCCTGCAACGGCTCCTGGAACTCCAACGCAGCTTATTGAACCATTTTGTAATCCTTGAACACCTGCTCCTTTAGTTAAAAAAACACACCTAGATTCTAAGTACAGCATTGATTTTTGCTCAGCATAAGCCATTAATACTTCTGAACCTGTTCCAGATGTAAATCTCATTTTTAATCCTCTTGAAGCATAAGCAGAAGCTAAAAATGCTTTTGACCAAGGTGTGTCATCTCCGTCCATAAAAACTGGCTCTGTTCCATAAACAGATACAGTCTCTGCATAACTTGTCAATCCTCTCATACCAAGTGTTAACTCTGTTGCTTCTTCAACTGCACACTGAGTAAGAAGTCCTGGTCTACCTACTTGCGAACCAACTAATACTGCTAACGCATTAAAAGGAGCATACCTAGCAACCCCAACTGTAGTCTCTTCTTCATCAAATCCTCTAAGTGCTCCTTCGGCAGCATCTGCTGCTATTTGAACAGGATTATCTCTTAAGTTAGTTACATGGCATTGATTTGATGGAGTTTGCCTTGCTCTCATTTTACTAATTGCCGTCATCATTTCTAATACTGTCAATTTACTTACAACTTCTGCTGCTTTTGCCGGTGTCATAGCTGTTGTATATTGTATAACTTCGTCTCTTGTTATATTTATATCAACTAACATTCTTGCTATTTTTACAGAGTCCATGGCACATACTTCTTCTGCATTTTCTATGTTTATACCGTATTTTGCTATAAAACTATCAAGCATATCAAAATCTTCTTTTTTCTTGCCGTCTAATTCTACAATTTCTCCATTTGCAACTTTTATACTAGGTTTTGGATCGTATTTGCTATCCATTGCTACTAATCCAACTTCAACCCAATCCTCAATAAATCCATCTTGATTTACTGGCCTATTTTCTAATACCTCAAATCTTTTTGATCTCATTATCGCTGCCTTCCTTTCATTAAATATATGGAACAGTCACAGATTTTGCTTCTCCACCTAATGCTTCTAAGAGTGGAAGTCCTGCCTCTTTTGCTCCGATTACTGCTTGTTTGACAGCTCCTGAATCTCCTGATAAAAATACTATTACTTCATTTGTAAAACTTGTTCCATCACTAGGAGAAGCATATCCAATTACTTCTACATTTGCCGCCTTAACAGCTTCATCTGCCATTAAAACGCCTATAGCTGCTGGGGCTCCGACAGAAATCCCAAAAGCTTTACCTATAGGTGCTCCAAAAGCCTTATTTAATGCATAACTAGCTCTTGCAGAATATTGAAGTTCTATATGTCCTGCTTCATTTGCATATACATCTCCAAAGGTTCTTTCAACTTCTTTTAAAGTTACTTCTACTGCTCTTCTTGCATCAGATACATCTTCAGCTCCATAAATTATAAGTGACCCGTGTCCAGCTCCCCCTTCTGTATCTCTAGGAAGCTCTATTTTACAAATTTCACAATTTGTTGCTTTAACTGCTTCATCAGCTGCAAAAATTTGTGGTCCAGCTCCTGTTCTCGCTCCAACAATTCCAATAGATCTATACTTTTTATCTATTCCCATAAGATCATGAATTGATTTGTCAAGATTAGCAATTACTAAACCAATAGTTTTACCATATTTAGTTTTGCCAACAAATTCTGTCATTCTATATCCTTCATTATTTAAACTTGAACTTTCTATTTTTTTGTTTGTATTATTGTCATTATTACTATCTTCCATTTTTTTCATAACTTCACTCATTATTTTTTCCATTAAATCTTCGTTCATTTTTGTGCTCCTTTCATTACCTTATTTACTTTTCTTCTAATTTAGGTAGTATTTTTTCTACATCTGCATGCGGTCTTGCAATTACATGTACTGATTTAAGTTC
>DPPH01000281.1:0-1402 GCA_003539375.1 Clostridiales bacterium | reverse complement strand
GCCTTACTAGCTGCAGCTGCTCCGGCATCTGTAGCTGCTTTAACTGCACCAACATCTCCTCTTACCATTACTGTAACAAATCCAGAGCCAATTTTTTCATAACCTAATAAAACTACATTAGCTGATTTAACCATCGCATCTGCACCTTCTATTGCTCCAACTAAACCAATTGTTTCAAGCATTCCCAATGCTTCTTTAACCATTTTTTACCTCCTGTTTTCATTTTTTATTCGTTTAATAGATTTTGTTGTACTTTTGTAAATCTTTAATGTTCTTAACAATTTTTAGGAATTCAACTTTCAATAGCTATTTAGTATTTTTTTATAATGTTGTTTAAAAAAGCACTCTAGAATATCTCTAAAGCGCCTTATCAAATTATAGAAAATTATAAGTTTTTACCTATGCCATCTGCTGTCATAATTGCTGCATAAACAACATCTGCATTGATAGTTTGTCCCATATTATATATTGTTTCTCCCTCAGCACTTGATGCTTCAGCAACTTTCATAATCTTTTCTTTAGTTACTTCTTTTACACCCATTTCTTCTAATGTAGTTGGTAATCCTACTTGCTTACAAAAATACACTACTTCTTCAATTTCTTCTAATGGAGCATTTTCAATTACTAACTGAGCAATAGTTCCAAATGCAACTTTTTCACCATGATATAAGTGGTGGCACTCTTCTAATACTGTAAATCCATTATGTATAGCATGTGATGCCGCAAGTCCACAGCTTTCAAATCCTATGCCACTTAAAAGTGTATTAGCTTCAATTATTTTTTCAAAAGCTTCTGTCACACAACCAGCTTCAGCAGCAAGTTTAGCTTTAAATCCTTCAGTAATCAAAATTTCATAGCATAATCTAGCTAATGCAAAGGCAGCTTCTGTTGCTGTACCTCCTGCCATAGTAAGCGCTTGTGATTTAACACATGATCTTGCTTCAAAATAAGTAGCAAGTGCATCTCCCATTCCAGATATTGTTAATCTGGATGGTGAAGCTGCTATTACTTCTGTATCCATTATGACTGCTTCTGGATTTTTAGGTAATACAAGATATTCTTCAAACTCTCCATTTTCTTTATAAATAACTGAAAGAGCACTGCAAGGAGCATCTGTGGAAGCTATTGTAGGAACTATTACTACCGGTATTTTCATATAATGTCCAACAGCTTTTGCCGTATCTAAAGTTTTACCTCCGCCTACTCCAGCTATAACGTTAGTCTTTTTTTCTTCTGCTAATTTTTTTAATCTTTCAATTTCAATTTTAGAACATTCTCCGTTAAAAGCTTCATAGTTTACATTAGAATTAGATTCTTTAAAACTAGAATCAATCTTATCTTTTACTCTTTTAATACCATTTGATGAAGCTATTACCAAGACATTACCCCCAAGAGTCTTTGT
>DPPH01000284.1:4656-4868 GCA_003539375.1 Clostridiales bacterium | reverse complement strand
ATATTGAAGAGGTAAAAAAGGAGGCAAAAATAATTATGAAATTAGTTGGGTTAGATTTATCATTTAGGACAATTTTATATATTATTATAATTATAAGCTTCATAGTATTAATAATATATAGATGGAATAAATCTTCTAAAAAGGAAAAAATCTTGAGAATAACGTTAATAATGTTATTTTTACTTGCAATATCTATAGAAAACATTAATTTT
>DPPH01000284.1:577-4544 GCA_003539375.1 Clostridiales bacterium | reverse complement strand
AAAGTGTAACAAATCAACGTTCTAATTTGATATATATATAGAAGAGATAAAAGAGGAGTCAATTAGAAATGAAAAAAATACAAATATTTATATTAGGAATAGCATTTTACTTTTTAATTTCAAACATTAATTTTGTTGATATATTATCTAGACCAAAACCTATGGAAGAAATAGTCCAAGAGGAATATTTCGAAAAGTCTTATAAAAATGAGTTTGATTCTTTGTTTGTTTTAAACTATAGAGATCCTATACATACAAATATTTCTACATCAGACTATAAGATAATAGAAGAACTATTAGATGAATTATATAAGCTTGAGTTGGACAAAACTGAAAGAACGGGAAGCTATGGTATAGAATTATGGTTTAGAAATGAACAAGGTGAAAGAATGATGGTGCATATAATGAAAGATGGAAATATAGCCATCAGAACAAAAACATATGATTACATAAAGGATGAAGAAAACAAGGTTATAAAGCACGAATATACTGATTCTGAAAGAAAATATTATAAAATTACCAGTGGAGACTTAGATATTGAAGATATACAAAAAATAATAGATAAGATTGAATAGTGGTAAAAGAAAAAGTTTAAGTAGGGTAAAAACAAGGGAGGTATGACATGAAAAATCAAAAGAAAAAATTAATAATAATAATATGTTTTTTTCTCGTTATAGGTATGATTTGGTTTATGGATACAGATAGATACATAAGAGACAATATTGTCGCTATTGATGAAGCAGATAGTATTTATATTGTTACTGATGATAACATAGTATATTATCCTTTTGATGAAAAATTGATTGATCTTTTATCATATGGAGGCTTTGTTGTTAAAGCAGATAATTTCTTTGTTGAATTATTTGCACCTTACAGCAATAAATTGACTAAAGTTGATATGAGTATTAGATATAATAAAAGTGAAGATACGATTGCGACTGCAGATGTTTTTAAGTCTAATGAAAATCCAGAAGAATACATCTTATATATGAATAATGTTTATTGGACAACAAATTCAAAATTTGCAGATTTATTAGAGTTGATAGAATAAAATGAAAAATGAGCATTTTCTAAGATAGTTAATTTGACAACATCTCATTAACATGAATAATAAAATATAAAAACAATAGTTCCAAATAAACTTAAATCATATAAAGTATAAGTATATTTGGAACTTTTTAAATTTTTTATAAAATAAACCCAGCTATTAAAACACCTATTACTATAAGAGGAGCTGGTATTTTTCTTGTTAGCAGTAATATAATCGTAATAATCATAACAATAATGTTGTCAATGGAAAATCCGCTATTCTGCATTAATATGACTGCTGCCATAGCGATTAAACCTCCTGCTACAGCCGTAATACCTTTTAAAGAAATTTTTATTCCTTTGATTTTTTTTAGATTTATCCATACTGGGTAAATAAAGTAAATTAATAAAAGTCCAGGCATAAATATTCCAAGTCCGCTTACTACAGCACTTATAACTTGGATTAAAACTGTACTTCCACGAGCAGCCATACCGCCTGCATAAGCACTAAAACTAAACATTGGTCCCGGAAGGCCTTGTACTAATCCATAGCCTGTTAAAAATTCTTGGCTTGTCAGATAGTTATTTACTTCAACTAATTCACTATACATAAGAGGAACTACAACCTGCCCACCACCAATTACCAAATAACCGTATCTGTAAAAATTTTCAAATAAATGAACAATTCTATTGTCCCATACTAATGCAGCAAGTAAACTTCCTACAGCAAATACAGAAAAAATTATAAAATATATCCAAGGAGGATTTAATTTAACTCTATTCCATATATACTTTTCAGGTGATGAAGCAATACTGACTAATCCACCTAAAACAAGTACCAATGGGAAAACCCAAGGTTCTCTTATGAAATATGTAGTAACGGCTCCAAAGATTAGTAAAGCAAATGTGATTTTATCTTTTATGATTTTTCTTCCTATTCTATAAGCAGCTACTACTATAAATCCAACGGCCATAGGTCCAATATAACGAAGAACATCCTGTGAAATATTCTGACTAGTTAAAAATTGGCTTAAAAAAGAAAGTAAAGTCATTACAGTTAGTACAGGTAATGCCCACACGAGTAATGTTAAGAAAGCTAAAGCAGGTCCCCCGGTTTTATATCCGATTGAGACTAATGTTTGAGTGCTGCTGGGACCAGGTAAAAAAGCAGTTAAAGCTATTAGCTCTATCATTTCTTCTTCTGTTAAATACTTTTTCTTTATAACCATTTGTTCCGTAAAAACTCCATAGTGGGCCTCAGGACCTCCATAAGCTCCTAAAGAACAAATTAGTACATCTTTTAGGAATGTCTTTCGGGATATCTTATTATTTTCCAAAATTTACTCTCCTTATCTCATATAATTTCTGCAGCTACTTTATTCATAGCTTTAGAAAAAGTCTTAAATAATCTATAATTAGTATCATACAGAGAAAATAACTTTATAAATTTATTAGCCTTATTTTTCGAGTTTCTTTATATATACCACTTATCATGAATAAAATACAATATATTAAAACTTATAAGTATATTCAATAGTGGTGATAGTTAAATTATCATCTTTTATAATTACATATGAAATCAAACCCAAAATTTTATAAAGCTTGTCTGTAAAATGGTAGGCTTTCTTTTTAAGGTTACTACTATTAAGAAAACTTAATAACAAATATTATCAAAACCAGAAAAATGTTTATATTTATGATACAATTAATTAGTAAATAAAAAATAACTAATAAAAGTGTAACAAATCAACGTCCTAACTTGTTATATATATTGAAGAGGTAAAAAAGGAGTTAAATGAAATGACAAATCTACTTAGCAAGAGAAATATAATTATCTTAGTAATCTTATTTTTAATAATACCACTGATTATTTTCATATCATCAACTTCTAAAAAAGATTTAAGTGATGAAAGATATGAAGAAATACTTCAGGCAATTGCAGCAAATCCAAGATCAGCGGGAATTATAAAAGATGGACAAGATATAACAGGTGAATTTCTTGCTGAGTATGAAACATCAATAGAAAATGGTAATTATACTGAAGATGTGAATTTTTTAAAAGAGAACAAAACAAGTATTAGTATAAGAATAAACGGTAATAATGAGTTTTTAATTGAAGAAATGGATACTAATTGAGATGGTAAAGGAAGAGATTAGACATGAATAAAAGAACGAAGAAGAGGTTTATAATCACGTTTATCATTATAACATTAACAATTGGCGGGGTAGCTTATTTTATTAACTGGGCTTTTTATGATATACAAAGAATTGATGGACAAGAATATCTCGATGAAATAATTTCACCAAAAGGCACTTATACTGTAACGGCATACTTAAATAATGGTGGAGCAACAACAGGTTATGCAGTTTTATGTACAATAAAAAACAACAAAAATGGGAAAACTAAAAATATTTATTGGCAGTATAGAACCACTAAGGCATATATGGAATGGATAAATGATGATAATATAAAAATAAACGGGATAATATTAAATGTGAAAAAAGAAACCTATGATTATAGAAGAAACTAAATTTAAGGGATTAAAGTGTCTTGACACATCTTGAAAGATTAAACTTTGATTATGTGAAATTTCCCACAGATATTATTGTCAACATTTTGGAGAATGAATTAAAGTAAAAAATCAGGAATAATGAGGTGTAAAGATGGATTGTCCTAAATGCAATAATGAAATGGAACAAGGATATTTGCAGGGAATGAGAAGAGTAGCTTGGGTAAAGAATAAACATAAAGTTTCCTTACTTCCAAAACAAGGAGAGGTTTTATTAGAAAATAACAACGTTAAAGATTTTCTTTTAAAAGCTTGGATATGTAAAAATTGCAAAAAAATTATAATTGATTATTCGAATAAAGAAATTCGGGAAGGATAAAGGGTAAGCTAATATATGCTTTAAAATAACATATATATAATAAGTGTTT
>DPPH01000284.1:0-320 GCA_003539375.1 Clostridiales bacterium | reverse complement strand
TATGTTTAGTCATATATACTTCATATTACGTATGGTAGAGCCGATAATTTGGATAAAGTTATTTCTTTTCATAGGCATATTATTACTATTATCTTCTATTTTTAGTTCTTTAATGAGGAATTTTTTAAAAGTAGAGAAAAGGAAAGCTTTTTCAAATAAACCCTTGAATGAAAAACATAAAAAGATAAACCGGATAATTCTAACTGGTTTTATAATAATTATTTTAATAACACAATTCTTTATAATAGCAAGAGATATAAAAGAACCCGCTTGGTATCTTAAAACACCCTTTATAAGTATTATTTTTATTGTAGCTTTAG
>DPPH01000007.1 GCA_003539375.1 Clostridiales bacterium | reverse complement strand
AACCTGACTTCCAAGAATCCGACTGTAAGGAAGGATGATTGGGTAATGAAGTCTGTGAGAAGTTCTATTTTCGAATGGTACTAAATACTTCTCAAAATACGTAGCGTCAGTTGAACTACAATTACTTAAATTTATTTCAAAGGAAATTCCAATTAAAAAAAGTAGAGGTTCTAAACAACCTCTACGAAATCTTCGAATTTCTTTCTATGTTTTCTCGGCTTCATAGTCTTCTCTTTGTTAAAATGACCGAGACATATAAGCATAACGACATGCTTATTACCTTCTATATTAAACTCTTCTTTTATTCCTTTAGCATCTATACCGCCTACAGGGTGAGAGTCTACTCCGTAGTAGCTGGCACTGTACATAATAGACATAGCTAAAAGTCCGGTATTTAGCTCTCCAAATTTTATTCTTTTCTCTTCAGTTTCACCGTAGAGCTTTCTGTTAGCTTTTAAAATTATTTCTTTTTTTTCACTTCCTAACTTATCTTCAACTCTTTTCCATACGGGATTATATTCTTCAAATCCAGTTCTATCTCCAATCATAATTAAAGTTGTGGAAGCTTTCAAAATTTTGCCTTGCTCATCAGCTAATTTGTACAACCTTTTCTTTGCTTCTTCTGACCTTACGGCTATAATGCTCCAAGGTTGGAGATTAAATGCTGATGGAGAGTATGTAGCTAAATTTATTATCTTTTTAATTGTATCTAAATCTACATCTTTATCTTTATCAAAGTATTTTACAGATCTTCTATTTTCTGCTAATTCTTTAAAATCCATTTTATCACCCTTTGTCTTTACTTATTATACTTATACCATATTTATATAAATATAAACATATTATTGTATATAGGATTTTAAAATATCTTTAACAATTACTTCAGAAGAATTAGAACTGTAAATTCTTTCTAAGCTTTTTTTCATATGCTTGATTCGCAGACTGTTATTTGTTAAGTGTATAATATAGCTTAAGATATCAGAGGTGCTGTAGGCTGTAAAAGCAGCTCCTTTCTTCTCGAAGTACCTGGCATTTTCCATTTCTTGACCGGCTACAGGCTTGTAAAGGATAAGTGGCAGTCTAACAGCAGCAGCTTCACTTAAAGTAATTCCACCAGGTTTTGTTATCATAAGGGATGATATCTTATAAAGTTCATGAATTGAATTAATAAAGCCAAAAGTCTTTAAGTTTTTCAAGGACAACCTATCTAATTCTTTTTTTAACTCCTGATTATTACCACATACTGCAACTACTTGTAGGGTGTCAAACTGATTTAAACTTATACAAAGTTCTTTTAAATCCTTCATAAGACCTAATGCTCCAGCAGATATTAGGATTACTTTTTTATCTTTATCTAGATTGTATTTTTCTAAAATAAGGTCATTATTTGTTTCTTTATAAAAATCTTCCCTTACGGGTATTCCCGAAACTACTAATTTTTTTAAGGGATAATTTAAGTCCTTAATCCTATTTTTTAATTCTTCTGTAGGAATATAAATTTTATCGATGTTTTCATCTATCCACAAACTGTGACAGCAGTAATCGGTTACTACATTTATTACTGGTACATTAATCTTGTTTTTTATTTTGAATTCAGAAACTGAAAGTATTGGAAAAGTATTAATTATTATGTCCGGATTAAAACCATCATATATAACTTTAAATTTATTGTAGCCAAACCTTCTGTAGAGCTTCATTATTCTCTTGTTTCTTAATTTATCTATACCGTAGTAGAAAAAAGAATATATATTACCTATATTAAATAATTTGCTGTAAAATTTATTGAAGTTTTCTATTAAAGCAGGATATGAAGATGAAAACAAGTCGCAGATTTCAACATCAGCATCTCGCTTTAGGAATTCTTTTTTTAGAGATTCTGCAGCCATCTTATGTCCACCACCGAAAGGTGCAGTTAAGATTAATACTTTAAATTTTTTGTTCATTTAAATCAACTCCTTTACATCTTTAATAATAATGGATAATTGTTGAATTCTTGTTAATAGTAAATTAAAATTTCATTAATAAAGGGTTATAAATACATGAATAATTTTACATGTCTTGACTCTGAAAAATAAAAGTAATATAATTAAATTGACCACATTGGTCAGGAAGATTTTATTAATTTAATATTTTTAAAATTTTAACAAATAAAAAATGGAATAAGTGATAATAAATCCAATTTTATAAGAAAAATGGAGGTAGTTATGAAGAAGAAATTAATTATAGCACTAGCTATACTTACAGCTATAGCGGTAGGAGTATTTTACTTTCTAACAAAAGGTAATATAGGAACACAGTACAACACTGCCGAAGTAGAAAAAGGTGAGATAGAAAGATATGTAGAAGAAGAAGGTAGAGTAAGTTCTAAAGAGATCAGGAGTTACTATGGTAATAGTGCTAAAAGGATAGAAAGTGTAAATGTAGAATTAGGTGATTATGTAGAAGAAGGTCAGCTTTTACTTAAATATGAAGACAATCTAGACATAGAAATTCAAAAGGTAAAGAAACAGATAGAGGCTTTAGAAGCTACTTACAATGAAGCATTGTCTGGTGCGGATTTTGAAAGTATTAACAGTGCTAAAATAGAAATATCAAGGATAAGAAGCAGTATAGAATTAGCGGAAGAAAATAGAAATAGGATTGAAGAACTTTACAATAATGAGGCTGCTACAGAAAGTGAATTGGAACAGGCAGAAAGCAATTTAGAACAGCTTAGAAGTAGTTTGGCTTTAGCTCAAAACAATTACAGTCAGCTGGTAAAAGGACTTTCAGAGAATATTAAAAATAAGTATGAAGCAGAGATTGATGTGCTTTTATTAACTTTAGAATCTTTAGAGAAACAGAAAGAAGATTCAATGGTATATTCTGATATTAAAGGTATAATTACAGAATTAAATACCTTTGAAGGTGATGTGCCATCTGCAGGAATGAAGGTTTTAGAGGTTCAAAACCAATCAGAAAAAATTTTAGTAGTAGATTTCATGGCGGAATATGCACTATCAATAGAACCAGGTATGAAGGCTGAAGTTAATGATAGGGATTTAGGAATCCAAATCAATAATCTCAAGGTTGAAAAAATACAACCTAAAGCTTTTACAGTTTACTCAGAATTAGGAGTTGAAGAAAATCGTCAAAATATAGAGATAAACCTTCCAGGAGATAGTAAAAACCTGCCTGTAGGATTAATATTGAAAGCTAAAGTTATGGTAGAAGAGTCAAGGGAAGCCTTGTTCATACCTAAAGAAGCAGTTTATGAAAGAGATATGAAAGAGTATGTTGAAGTACTGGAAGACGGAGAGCCTATCGAGAAAGAAATTGTTATAGGTATAACAGATGGTAATCGTATAGAGGTCAAAGAAGGTTTAGAACAAGGAGAAAAAGTAATAGTGAATTATGAAGAAAACTAATATATCTAAGAGGTGTTTTGTTTGGAAGATAGACTTTCTAATATAGATGAAAAAAAGAAAATTAAAATAATCAACAGCGCTATGGAAGAATTTAGCAAGAATTCCTACGATAAAGCTTCTACAAATAGAATAGTTGAAAAAGCTGGAATATCAAAAGGATCCCTATTTAATTATTTTGAAAGCAAGAAAAAACTCTATGAGTATTTAAAAGTGTTTTCTATTGTAGAAATAGCTGAAGAAATAGTTGAAAATGTCAACTGGGAAGAGTCGGACTTATT
>DPPH01000061.1:3653-6227 GCA_003539375.1 Clostridiales bacterium | reverse complement strand
GATTTTATCAACTAAAGAATAATTTTCAGAATTAGATAAAAAATCGATAAAGGATTCATCTAATACAAAATACGTATTATTTTTATGGCATTTATTTAAAATTTTTTCTAATAAAATTCGATTTACCAGTATACCAGTAGGATTATTAGGATTACATAAAAAAACAATATCTGTTTCTTCATTAATATAGTCAAGAAAATCTTCGAAGATTTCAAAGTTCCTATCTTCTTTTAAGGTATAGTAATTAATATTAGAATTTAATAAATTAAGAGCTTCTTCATACTCTCCAAAAGTAGGAGCTGTTAGTAAGGCTTTTTTAGGTTTAATTGTTTGAACTATTCTGAAAATAGCTTCTGAAGCACCATTGGAAGGAAAAATATAATCTTTTGACACCTCTTCTTTTTTAGATATTCCTCCTATAAGTTTTCTGTAGTGTTGGTCAGGATATTTTGTGCATGCTTCTAAAGAATTGTGATAAGCTTCTTTAATACTTGGAGGTATTCCAAGAGGGTTAATATTTGAAGAGAAATCAATTATACTGTTCTCATCTATGCCTAGTTTATTAGCGGTAGTGTAAATATCTGCGCCATGTTTATAAGTTTCCATAATAACTCCTTTCAATTAGCCTAAAAAGTATATGATAGCTAAACTTAGCAATAATCCTAAAAATGATGTTGTATACATTAATTTAAATACTTTTAATATATCAGACACTTCAATAGATTTTAAACTATCACCAATAAAGGGTTTTTCTACTAAAACACCATGGTAATAATTAGGTCCCCCTAATCTAATGTTTAAAGCCCCTGCAGCTGCGGATTCTGATTGAGCAGAATTTGGGCTGGCATGTTTCTTTCGATCTCTTATAAAAATTTTCCATGAATTTTTATAATTGTATTTTAATAAAAGAGAAGAAAATACAATCAATAAGCCGCTTATTCTTGAAGGAAAGTAATTAAGAAAATCATCAGCAACTGCTGAAAATTTACCAAAAAAATAATATTTTTCGTTTTTATAACCTACCATTGAATCCAGTGTGTTTGCGGCTTTATAAGCAAAACCTAAAGGAGCACCACCTAAAGCAATAAATAACATAGGAGCAATGATACCGTCGCTTATATTTTCTGATACAGTTTCTACAGCAGCTTTAACTATAGATTCTTTATCTAGGTTCTCAGTATCACGACCAACAATCATAGATAAGCTTTTGCGACTTTTTTGCAAATCATTTTCTGTTAGGGAATCGTATACTTTCTTTGTTTCATCCTTTAGATTTTTTACAGCCAATATATAATAGCACATTAAACTTTCAATAAATATAAACAGATAAGAATTAACCTTATATGCATACAGCAAAATTAGCTTTGGAATTAAGTAGGCAATAGATACAGTGATTATCCATAGCAACATCCCAAATATAAATTTATTTTTTTTGTTTTGGTTAAATTTCCCAAATATATTTTCTAAATATGATACAAACCTACCTATATACCTAATAGGATGAGGCCAGTTTTGAGGATCACCGATAATTAAATCGAGAAAGTATCCAAGGGTTAAGGGCACCATATAATCTCCTTATAATAAAAAATCTTCCGAAGATTCGGAAGAAAAAATCAATATCAATATAAATATAAATATCAATTAAGATTATCCTCCCGAAAATCTTAGCTCAATAAATTTGGCAGGTCTCCTGACTATCGGATCATCTAAATTCTCGCCTTCCCATTTAGCAGTGGCACTGAGATTTATCACCTTTACAGTAGCGGGGGCTGTAACAGATTTTACTGTTTTCCCTTTTAAAACGTAGTTACCAAATTTTAAAATTTTATTACCATAATTATATATACTGATATTATAAATGTCAATTAACAAAGAAATAGATATTAATAACTTATAATGTTTAAAAATAAGTAAAAATAAGTTATAATTAAAGAGTATTTACGTGGAAAAGAGGTGAAAAATGAATTCAGTTACTATAAGAGAAATTATAGAAGGATTAAACCTTGAAGTCCTTCATTTACCGGAAAAAGAAATAAGAATACATAATGATGAATTAATAAGACCTGGATTACAGCTAGCTGGGTATTTTGACATGTTTGCCTATGAAAGAATTCAAATCTTCGGTAAGACAGAATCCAATTATATAGAAACTTTAGACCCGAATAGCAAGATTAACAGAATAGATAAAATTTTTTCTTATCCTATTCCAGCGGCTATAGTTTGCTCTAATATGAATATCGACAGTGTAATGGTATACTGTGCTAAGAAACATGATAGACCTCTGTTGAGAACTAAAGATAGTACTACAAAACTGATAAGTAGATTGGATAATTTTTTGGAAGCTAAATTAGCTCCTGAAATCACAGTCCACGGAGTTATGGTAGAAGTTTACGGTATTGGTATACTCCTAACGGGAAAAAGCGGTATAGGAAAGAGTGAAACGGCTTTGGAACTTGTAAAAAGAGGACATAGGTTGGTTTCAGATGATGCGGTAATAATAAAACTAAAGGGGAACACTTTAGAATGTACTTCACCAGAGATAACTAGACACCTCCTGGAAATAAGAGGAGTAGG
>DPPH01000061.1:2156-3341 GCA_003539375.1 Clostridiales bacterium | reverse complement strand
TTTAGAAGAATGGGATCAAAACAAAGATTACGACAGGTTGGGCTTTGATGAGAAACATATAAAGATTTTAGGTAAAAATGTAAGAAAGATGGATGTTCCTGTAAGAACAGGTAGAAACATAGCAATGATAGTTGAAGTTGCAGCTATGAGTATAAGACAAAAGATATTAGGATACAATATTGAAGATGAATATAATAAAAGATTTGAAAATTTCAATAAGAAGAAAAAAAGTTAAATTGTATTTTTATAATAACTAGTATTTATATTTGTTTTTCAAAAGAATCTTTTTATATAAGAAAGATTAAAATTGAAGTAAAAAAAAGTATATCTTGCAAAACAAAATCAAAACTAAGGAAAATTGTATGAAAATAAATACAATATAAAAGCTTTAAAATCCTTAATATAAGCAGATGCTATTTGATTTTTAGTTTAAAGAAAGTAAATAGTTTGAATTTACAAAAATGAAAGATTCTAATATTTTGACTTCTAAAATTTCAAAAAAACTGGTTAAATAGCAAATAAAATGTTAAATCGTAAAAAGGTTTTCTTTTACTATTGACTAAAATTTGAATGCAAGTTATACTTAAGTTATAAATATTTTGCACATTGTATACAATAATAGCCAAGGGGGTTAGTAAAAATGGCAAAAACAATGAAAACAATGGATGGTAATACGGCTGCAGCTTATGTTGCATACGCATTTACCGATGTAGCGGCTATTTATCCTATTACACCGTCTTCACCGATGGCTGAACATATAGATGAATGGGCTGCCCACGGTCAGAAAAATATTTTTGGCCAAGAAGTAAAAGTATCAGAATTACAATCTGAAGGTGGAGCATCAGGTGCTGTACACGGATCATTAGCAGCAGGAGCTTTAACTTCAACTTTCACAGCATCACAAGGATTGCTGTTAATGTTACCTAATATGTACAAGATTGCCGGAGAATTACTACCGGGGGTTTTCCATGTTAGTGCTAGAGCCGTAGCTGCTCATGCATTATCAATATTTGGAGACCACTCAGATGTTATGGCAACAAGACAAACTGGTTTTGGATTACTTGCATCAGGAAGTGTACAGGAAGTTATGGACTTAGGTGGGGTTGCTCACCTTACAGCTATAAAAACTAGAGTTCCTTTCTTGCATTTTTTCGACGGTTTTAGAACATCTCATGAAATTCAAAA
>DPPH01000061.1:0-1838 GCA_003539375.1 Clostridiales bacterium | reverse complement strand
CCAGTTACAAGAGGAACTGCTCAAAATCCTGACATATTCTTCCAAGCTAAAGAATCAGCTAACAGTTTCTATACGGACATCCCTGATGTAGTTGCAGACTACATGAAAGAAATGGAAAAAATTACAGGTAGAGAATATAAGCCATTTAACTACTATGGAGCAGAAGATGCAGAAAATATTATAGTAGCAATGGGTTCTGTAACGGAAACAATTGAAGAAACTGTAGATTATCTAAACAAAAATGGAGAAAAAGTAGGATTAGTAAAAGTACACCTATACAGACCTTTCTCTGAAAAGTATTTCTTCGATATACTTCCAAAGACTGTTAAGAAAATAGCAGTTCTTGATAGAACTAAAGAAATCGGTTCTTTAGGAGAGCCACTTTACTTAGACGTAAAGGCAATGTTCTATGATAAAGAAGAAAGACCTTTAATAGTTGGTGGAAGATATGGACTTGGTTCTAAAGACACTACTCCATCACAAATCAAAGCAGTTTACGACAACCTTAATACAAATGAACCTAAGAATGGTTTCACAATTGGTATAATCGATGATGTAACATTCACATCATTATTAGAAAAAGAAACTATCTATACTTCACCAGAAAGTACTATTAAATGTAAATTCTGGGGACTTGGATCTGACGGAACAGTTGGAGCTAACAAAAATGCTATCAAGATTATCGGAGATAATACAGATATGTATGCTCAAGGATATTTCTCATATGATAGTAAAAAATCAGGTGGTATAACAGTTTCTCACTTAAGATTTGGTGAAGAACCAATTAAATCTACATATTTAGTTAATCGTGCTGATTTTGTTTCATGTTCACAACAATCTTATGTAGATAAGTACGACTTATTAAAAGGACTTAAAGAAGGTGGAAATTTCTTATTAAATACTCTTTGGACTCAAGAAGAATTAGATAAGAATTTACCAGCAGACCTTAAAAAATACATAGCAGAAAATGATATTAACTTCTACACTATAAATGCAACAAAAATAGCTGAAGATATAGGATTGGGACACAGAATCAATATGGTTATGCAGTCAGCATTCTTTGATTTAGCTAAAGTTATTCCACAGGAAGAAGCAGTTAAATATCTTAAAGAAGCAATTGAAAAAACTTACGGTAAAAAAGGTGAGAAAATAGTACAGATGAATAAAGAAGCAGTAGATAAAGGAATATCTGAACTAGTTAAAGTTGATGTACCTGAATCTTGGAAGGGTGCAGAAGATGAATGTGCTGATGTAGAAACCGGAAAAGAAAAGCCTGAATTCATTAAGAATGTACTTGAACCTGTTAATAGACAGGAAGGTGACGATCTTCCAGTAAGTACTTTCGTTGGTAGAGAAGACGGTACTTTCCCACAGGGTACAGCAGCATTTGAAAAAAGAGGAATTGCAGTAAATGTACCAGAATGGCAGATAGATAACTGTATACAATGTAACCAGTGTTCATTTGTTTGTCCTCATGCTGTTATTAGACCTTTCTTAGTAGACGAAGACGAAAAGAAAAATGCTCCAGAAGCTTTTGAAACAAAGAAAGCTATGGGTAAAGGTTTAGAAGGATTAGAGTATAGAATCCAGATAAGTCCTTTAGATTGTACAGGATGCGGAAACTGTGCAGACGTATGTCCTGCAAAGGAAAAAGCTCTTATAATGAAGCCTATTGAAACACAGGTTGATGTACAATCACCAAACTGGGATTATGCAATGGAAAATGTTAAGATTAAAGACAACTTAATGAATAAAGGTACTGTAAAAGGTAGCCAATTTGCACAACCGTTGCTTGAGTTCTCAGGAGCATGTGCTGGATGTGGAGAAACTCCATATGC
>DPPH01000145.1:7497-16200 GCA_003539375.1 Clostridiales bacterium | reverse complement strand
GATGATACTTTAGATATTTTGCAAGATACTTATTTAAAGATAAAAAGTGCAGCACATTTATATAAACCAATGGGTAAGCCTTTAGCTTGGATGTTTACAATAGCTAAGAATCTTTACCTTGAAAAAATAAGAAAAGAAAAAAGAGTAGTAGATTTAAAGGATGAATACATAGAAAACTCCATAAACCTATCCTTTGTTTCGGATCCTGAGGATAGGATGGTTTTAGAAACAGCTTTAGAAGTGATTTCCGATGAAGAAAGAGAAATAGTGATGATGTTTGCTGTAGGTGGAATGAAACATAAAGAAATAGCTAGAAATCTAGATTTACCATTATCTACAGAATTATCAAAGTATCATAGGGCTTTAAAGAAATTGAAAGTTCACTTGGAGAGGAGAGGTTTTTAATATGAATAAAAAAGAAATAGAAGAGAGATTGTATAATTCAATACAGGATGCTCCTATAAATTTGAAAGACAAATTAAAAAATACAGAGGTGGAAAAAATGATAGAACATGATAATATAACAAGTCAAGAGAATAAGAATAAAGGATTTGCAAAGTGGAAACCATTTGTAGCAGTTGCTACAATAATGATAGTGTTTTTAGCAGGATACTTTGGATATTACACTCAGTATAGAGCTGTTGACAGTATAGTATATCTAGATGTAAACCCAAGCGTAGAAATATCTACAAATAAACAAGATAAAGTTTTAGATATTAGAGCATTAAATGACGATGCTGAAGATTATTTAGACAATTACGAATTTAAAGGTAAAGATTTAGATGAAGTATCGATAGAATTGATTGATAGATTTATTGATAAGGGATACTTGGACCAATCCCACAATACAATATTGATATCAATAAGAAATGAAAATGAAGAAAAAAGCAAAGAACAAAAGGAGAGGTTAAATACAAAGGTAAAGGAATATCTAGAAGATAAAAACATTAAACCAGTAGTATTAGCTCAATCCATAAAAGAAGAAGACGATGATTTTGATGAGACTTACGAAATTTCAGAAGGCAGATTGATATTCATAGAGAAACTTATAAGAGCAAATGAAAATTTTAAAATACAGGACCTTGTAGATTTATCACTAGAGGAACTAGTTACTTTAGCTGAAGATAATAATATTGATGTAAAATCCATCATAGACGATTACTACGACGACATGGACGATGACGACATGGTCGACGATGATGACGACATGGATGATGAAGACGACGATGATGACATGGATGATGACGAAATGGATGACGAAGATTTAATCACTAGAGAAAGAGCCGAAGAAATAGCAATAGATAGAGTAGGCGGCGGAGAAGTAGAAGAAATAGAATTAGATGAGGACGACGGAAGATATAAGTATGAAATAGAAGTAAAACACAATGGATACGAGTATGAACTAGAGATAGATGCAAGGAATGGTGACATAATAGAATTTGAAAGAGACGACATGGACGACATGGACGACGATGATGACATGGATGATGATGACGATATGGACGATGATGACGACATAGATGATGACGACGACATGGACGATGACGACGATGATATGGATGAGGATGCAATAGCTTCAGCAAGTGTGAGTTTAGAGGATATTGATTATGAAGATTTAATCACAAGAGAAAGAGCCGAAGAAATAGCAATAGATAGAGTAGGCGGCGGAGAAGTAGAAGAAATAGAATTAGATGATGACGACGGAAGATATAAGTATGAAATAGAAGTAAAACACAATGGATACGAATATGAACTAGAGATAGATGCAAGGAATGGCGACATAATAGAATTTGAAAGAGACGACATAGACGACGATGATGACATGGATGATGATGACGACATGGAGGATGAAGACGAAGATGACGACATGATCGATGACGACGAAGACGACATGGACGATGATGGCGATAACGACGATATGGATGATGATGAAGATGATGATTAAAGAGTTTTTAGTTTTAATATGTGAATAGTAACTCCAATAGCAACTAAAATCAAGAAAATTCTAACATGAATTATATCCACAAGATAAAAAGAAATTGACAAGGTAAGATAAAGTAATATTAAGGACTTTATCTTATCTTTTTTCTTTACACCTTTATATGTTATGTAGTTATAGATATATTCCCCAAATACCTTGTGATTTATGAGCCAGTTATGGAGTTTTTTAGAACTTTTTAAATAAAAAAATGAAGTTAGAAGTAAAAAAGGGGTTGTAGGTAATACTGGTAAAAATATTCCTATTATCCCTAAGATTAAAAATAAACTGCCTAGTATTATGAAAATATATTTTTTTAAATTTTTGTCTTCCATAGAATTCTCCTATAATTATGTGCAAAATTTTAGTTAGATTAATTTTATAACGACTTTTTCATTAATTCAAATATAATCTAGAAATTTTGGGCATTTTTTAAATATAAGGAAAAAATTTCTAATGAAAGGTTAATCTAATATTAATTTGTACTAGATTAATTTAAATAGTATAATTATTAACAGAAATAATATTATTTATTTTTAGTAATTTAATTATAGGAGGAAAAATGGATAGCGGATTATTAAAAGAAGATGCAAAATCGAAATTATCAGGGAATTGGCCGAAAGCGGCTTTAGTCACATTTATAATTTGGTTGATTACCGATGCATTTACTCAGGAGGCTTTTGTTGAATTTAGTAGTTCAGGAAATACTGTTGTAAATCCTGGAAGCGGTATATTCAGCTTAGTAAGCTTGGTAGTTGCAGGACCTTTAGCAATAGGGGTAGTATATTTTTATATGAAAATAGAATCAGGAAATGATCCTAATGTAACTTTAATATTTGATGGATTTCAAGATTTTCAAAGAGGATTTATATATCATGTGGTTTCTACAATATTCATAATTCTATGGACACTGCTTTTAGTAGTCCCGGGAATAATAGCAGCTATAAGATACTCAATGGGTTACTATATAATGGTAGAAAATCCTGACGTAACAGCTATGGAAGCTTTAAGGGAGTCCTCAGAACTCATGAAGGGTCACAAGATGGATTTTTTCATATTTGTACTTTCGTTTTTCGGGTGGCTACTGCTTTCAGCCTTAACTTTAGGGATAGGATTTTTATTTTTAGTACCTTATTATCAAATGTCTAAATTGAATTTTTACAGGAAAATTAATGGTGATAGCAGACTGGGATACGATGACTTTTATAAAATGTAATTAAAAAATTCTAGGTTGAATTATACACAACCTAGAATTTTTTTGCTGTTTATCTTCTATAAAATTTGTTGTTCATTTTTTTAATCTCATCCCAATTTAATTTTTCTAAAAGTTTCTCCACTAGTTTTATAGCTTCTTTATAGTCATCTAGGGAAGCATAATTGTAGTGTGTGTGGATGTATCTTGAAGGTATACTAAGAGCTAAAGTAGGTACTCCATTATTTGAAAGATGTATCTTACCGGCATTAGTTCCACCAGAAAGTCTTACTGCTTCTTGATATTTTATATTGTTGGTGTCTGCTATTTCTTTAGCAAATTTAATAAATCCAGGATGATAAATGCAAGATGAATCCCTATGTCGAATCTGAACTCCTTTACCTAAGGCAGCTTGAGCTGAATTTTCGTCTTTGAATTGTTCATCAGCAGGAGATGCTTCAAATACAATAGCTAGATCAGGCTTTGCCTTTTTAGCTGACACTTCTGCACCTCTAAGACCTACTTCTTCCTGCACTGATAAAGTCCCTACAATATTAATTCCCAGGTCTTTTTTAGATGAGTTTACTAAGGTTTCAATAACTGCTGCACATCCTAACCTATTATCGAAAGCCTTACCCATCATGATATTTTTAGGTTTCATTTCAAATCTTACATCGGGTACAATGGGAGCGCCTAGAGGTATTTTATAGGTTTCTATTACTTCTTCTCTTGAAGATGCTCCAACATCAATACGAAGTTCATTTATATCTATTTGCTTTTCTCTTTCAGCTTTTGTCATAAAATGAGGGGGTTTAGAAGCCACTATTCCCTTTATATACTCGTTATCAGAGTTTCTTATCATTACAGTATGAGCTGGTACGTTAGTCGCTATCCATCCTCCTAAAGTTACAAACTTTATTAAGCCATTTTTTTCTATGGACTGGACCATGAAAGCAACTTCATCTAGATGAGAATCTATCATAATAGTTGGTTTTTCTTCCTCAATGTTAGAGGTTAAATACATGTTATTCATGGTGTCGCTTTCTATTTTTAATTCTTCTGAATATTTTGCAACTACATCCAAGACTTCTTCTTCAAAACCAGGAGCACCGTAAGCATTTGAAAGTTCTTCTATTAATTTTTTACTATCCATTAAAATTCTCC
This sequence comes from Clostridiales bacterium, assembly GCA_003539375.1. GTDB lineage: Bacteria > Bacillota > Clostridia > Tissierellales > Dethiosulfatibacteraceae > UBA8670. The sequence goes on along the minus strand of DPPH01000145.1, from coordinate 11,866 downwards.
TTTGTATTTTATAGTTACTTATATTATTTATCACTAAATATCATTTGTCAATATTTCTAAACTTTATGTTATAATAAAAAAAGGAGGTAGTGAAATGAAATTTGATTTAATATTAGAAAATGGTAATGTAATAGATGATAATGGAGAGATATATAAAAACAAGAGTATATACATAAAAGAGGGAAAAATAATTAAGATAGAGAAGTATAGTAAAGATGATGAATTTGAAGCGGAAAAAATTATTGATTGTACTAACAAATTCATAAGTCCTGGTCTTGTAAATCTCCATGTACATTCAGCTATGAACATATTTAAAGGTATAGCAGAAGATGTTGATGAGGACACTTGGTTTAACGAGGAAATATGGCCCTATGAGAGCAATATGACTCCTGATGATGTATATGTAGGGGCCTTAGCTTCAATACATGAGATGATTAATAATGGAGTTACAGCTTTTGCAGACCACTACATGGAAGGTGAAAAAATAGCAAAGGCAATTATTGAAACGGGAATAAAAGGTGATGTAGCTCTTACTATATTTGGAATGCTGGATAATTTTGAAGAAGAACTTAATAAAGTAGGAAATATCATTAGAGATAGAAAAAATGAAAATCCTAGATTAAAATTAAGATTTGGTCCCCATGCTCCTTATACATGTCCTGGGGATACCTTGAAAATGATTATTGATAGAGCAAAAGAACTAGATACTGGAGTGCATATACATTTATCAGAAACCGAAAGACAGGTATTAAAGAGCATAGAAAATTCAAAGAAAACTCCTTTTGAGGTTATGAATGATGCTGGAGGATTTGAAGTTCCTTGTATTGTAGCTCATGGTCTTTGGATGAAGAAAGAAGATGAAAAGTTTTTAAATCAAAATACATTTATCGCAGCTTGTCCTAAAACCTATATGAAGTTAAGTTCAGGATACGGGACATTGTGGGATGATTTCCAAAATAAGCCTCTTGCTGTTGGTACCGACGGAGCAGCAAGTTCCAATACCTTAGATCCAATAGAACAACTTAGACTGTATGCTTTAATAGGAAAAATCCAGAAAAATGATGCAGAAGATTTTAAGTTAAAAGACATGTGGAAGATGCTTATGAGAGGCCATTATGCTTTAGATTTTAATTCGGGAAAAATAGAAAAAGGATATAGTGCAGATTTACTTGTATGGAATTTGAATAAAATAAATACCCTGCCTTTATACAATCCTTTGGCATCTATAATCTACAGTTCTAATTCTAGCAACATAACTTATAATATAGTAAATGGGAAAATATTGAAAGATAATGGTAAGGTTGATTTTCCAGATATTGATATTAAGGAAAAATTAGTTAAAACCTCAGAAGATATATTAAAAAGAAGTAAAGGAAAAACTAAATTAATATATTAAGATGAATTGGAGGAAACATGACAGGAGAATTATTAAAGGCATTCTTTCTTATATTAGCTGCAGAAATGGGAGATAAAACTCAGATACTGGCAATGGCTTTTGCAACTAGATATCCAGTGAAGAAGGTTTTATTAGGAATTTTCATTGGATCTTTTTTAAACCATGGAATTGCAGTAGCTTTAGGAAGTTTTATTTCGAGAAAAATCCCCCTTGATTACATACAAATTGCAGCTGGTCTTGCTTTTGTAATATTTGCAATATGGACATTAAGGGAAGAAGATGATGATGAAGAAGACAATCAAAAAATAAAATACGGACCAGTTATTACAGTAGCAGTAGCTTTTTTTATTGGAGAGCTGGGAGATAAAACACAACTTGCAGCTATTACCTTAGGTGCTTCTTCTGGATTTCCTATACTTACTTTAATTGGGACTGTATCAGGAATGGTTGTAATCGGTGGATTAGGAATAGTAATAGGAAAAACCTTAGGAGATAGAATTCCAGAGGTAGGTATTAAACTGGGGGCAGCTTCAATTTTTTTGATATTTGGTTTGTCCAAACTTTACACTAATCTTCCTGCCAACTATTTATCCCTTTTATATGTTTTTCCCTTTATTTTTCTTCTAAGTTTAGTAATTTCTTATATGCTTTATAAAATGTATCAAAATAGAAAAGAAGGAAAAACTACACTATATTTGAAGAAGGCAAAAGAACTTCATGAGTACTACCAAAAAGCTAAAAAAAATATAAACAGTATTTGCTTAGGAGTAGATAACTGCGGTATTTGTGAAGATTCAAAATGTACAGTTGGGCAGATAAAAAAATTAATTGATAAAGGCTTAAATGGTGATGATATTGAAATAGATAGGGAACTTAATGAAAACTGGAAGGATAAAAATTTTGATGAAGCAAAGCTAAGGATAGCGTTAACAATGACATTAAACATGTTAAAGGAAAATTTTTCAGATGAATCTTATAATAATATTCATAGAATAAGAATTAATTTGGAAAAAATGATTTTTAAAAACCACGTTGAATCAGCTCAAAATTGGGAAGAATATAAAGTTAAGATGACAAATTTAGGAAAAAAAGCTGAAAAATTCATAAAAAATATTGAAAGGAACTAAAATGATAGAATTCGAAAAATTTAAATGGAGACTAACTGAAAAAGACGATTTAGCCTATGTAAAAGAATTAGAGAATAACGGATACCCCTACGTTTTAAAATGGGAAAAAAGTCAACACGAAAAGGCATTGGAAGATGATAATATAAGACATCTTATATTAGAAGAAAAGGGCAGTAAAATCGGTTACTGTATATTAGCCGGATTTACAATGGGCAATGATAGCATAGAAATAAAAAGAATTGTTGTAGAAGTAAAAAACAGAGGAATTGGAAGAAAAAGCTTGAAGGCAATTATCAAGTACTTATTTGAAGAAAAAAATGTCCATAGAGTATGGTTAGATTATCATCAATTCAATGAAGTAGGAGCTTATTTATATGAATCTATGGGTTTTATTAAAGAAGGCGTTCTAAGAGATAGTTTAAAACTAGATGGTAAATACTATGATGTAATTGTGTTGAGTATGTTAAAAAATGAATATTTTTAAAAGCAAATAATTAATGAATATAAATTTTAAATAATGGGTATATGTGATATAATTACATTATAGTAAAGGGGGTGTAAATTTGCCACAAAAATTTGAACCAGGTTGTAAAAGACCGGAGATTAAGAAACCAGAACCACAAAAAGAAGTTGTTGAAGAAAAGACTATGAAACCTAAGGAGGATGATATTAGTATGATCAAAGTAGGAAAACCGGCACCAAACTTTAGTGCACCAGCTTATATTAAAGGTGAATTTGCAAATGTCGAACTATCAGAATACAAAGGAAAATGGGTATTACTTTGCTTTTATCCTGGAGACTTCACATTTGTCTGAGCTACTGAAGTATCAGCAGTTGCTGACAAACATGAAGAATTAAAAGAGTTAGATGTACAAGTTTTATCTGTAAGTGTAGACAGTATTTATGTTCACAAAATGTGGAATGATATGGAATTATCAAAGATGATAGGTAAGGACATACCTTTCCCGATGTTATCAGATCAAGATGGAAGTATAGGAAAATTATACGGTATTTATGATGAAGATGCTGGAGTTGAAACAAGAGGAAGATTCTTAATAGATCCTGATGGAATAGTACAAGGATTTGAAGTATTAACACCTCCTGTTGGAAGAAATGTAAGTGAAACTATAAGACAGCTTAAAGCATTCCAGTTAGTTAGAGAATCTAAGGGAACTGAAGCTACACCATCAGGATGGAAACCTGGCAAGAAAACTTTAAAACCAAATCCTGATCTAGTAGGAAATGTATGGAAAGAGTGGAAGGTATCAGAAGCTTTTGATGATTAATGATAATTAAGTATAATAGCATCTCTATAGAGATGCTATTATTTTTCTAATTAAATTGACATAGACTAGGATAAGACTGTAAAATAATATACAAATACTTATATGAGGAGACTGACTATGGAAATCAACAATATATTATTTGCATTTATGCTAACACTCTTCGCCGGTTTATCTACTGGAGTAGGTAGTGCACTAGCATTTTATACAAAACAAACAAATGAAAAGTTTTTGTCAGCAGCTCTAGGGTTTTCTGCTGGAGTTATGATTTATGTTTCTATGATAGAAATTTTTCCAAAAGCTAGAGAATCTCTATCTGCTGTTGTTGGAGATAAAGCAGGTTTTCTATATACTACTATAGCCTTTTTTGTAGGAATGGGTATTATAGCACTTATAGATAAACTTGTACCAAATTATGAAAATCCCCACGAAGCAAGGGATGTAAATGATATGAAGGCTACTATGGAAATAAAAAAGGAATGTGATGGACAGGTTCAGGGAAATGGAGAACTTATGAGAATGGGTTTGTTTTCTGCACTGGCAATTGGAATTCACAACTTTCC
>DPPH01000145.1:5926-7262 GCA_003539375.1 Clostridiales bacterium | reverse complement strand
GAAGGATTAGCTACCTTCATGAGTGCAGTTGAAGATCCAGCTTTAGGAGTTAGTATAGCTGTAGCAATAGCAATACACAATATACCAGAAGGTATAGCAGTATCAGTCCCTATATATTATGCAACAGGATGCAAAAAAAAGGCGTTTAAATATTCTTTTCTATCGGGTCTTTCAGAACCTATCGGTGCAGTAGTAGGATTTTTCCTTTTGAGACAATTTATAAATGAATTGATGTTCGGTATGATTTTTGCAGGAGTTGCTGGAATAATGGTATATATATCATTAGATGAATTGCTACCTACTTCAGAGAAATACGGCGAGCACCATATTGCAATAATGGGAGTTATACTTGGAATGATCGTAATGGCAGCAAGTTTAGTAATGTTTGCATAATGGAGGATTAGATGGATTATATTATTGATTTATTAAATGAACTAGGTGAAAGTTTTGGATTTTCTGAATTTGGAACTAGATTTACTATTATTATTTTAGTTTTTTTATTTGCAATTATTGTAAATTTAATTATAAAAAAAATTGTATTGAAAATAGTATATAAAAATGCAGAAAAAAATAGGTTTAAATGGGATGAATTTTTTAAGGATAGAAAGGTATTCTCAAGAATAGCAAATTTAGTACCACCCCTTATAATTTTTTTGTTTGCTCCTGTATTTAATAATTTGCAGAGCTTTGTTGAGAAAGCATCTTCTACATATATCTATATAATGATAATTTTAATATTTGATTCTGCTTTAAGTGCCTTAAATGATATTTACAAAACCTACGATATATCTAAGGAAAAGCCTATAAAAAGCTATATACAAGTGCTAAAAATTGTTTTGTTTTCTTTTATGAGTATTATAATCATATCAAACTTAATCGATAAAAGTCCGATGTTTATATTGAGCGGCTTGGGAGTAATGTCGGCGGTTTTAATGCTTATTTTTAAAGATGCTATATTAGGTCTTGCAGCTGGTATACAACTAGCTACTAATGAAATGCTAAGAATTGGAGATTGGATAGACATGCCCCAACATGGTGCTGATGGTGATGTTGTGGACATATCTTTAACTACTGTGAAAGTAAAAAACTTTGATAAAACCCTTACTACAATACCTACCTACTCATTAGTTTCAAATTCTTTTAAGAATTGGAGAGGAATGCAGGAAACTGGAGCCAGAAGAATAAAAAGATCTATTTTAATTGATGTGCATTCAGTGTTTTTCCTAGACGAAGAATGGATACAAAAAATGAAAGAATTCGATTTAATAAAGGACTACATAGGTTCTAAGATAGAAGAAGATGCCAAACTAACAAACATAGGTACTTTTAGAATATA
>DPPH01000145.1:1597-5630 GCA_003539375.1 Clostridiales bacterium | reverse complement strand
ATGGTAAGACAGCTTCCACCTACGGAAAAGGGTGTACCAATAGAGATATATGCCTTTACTGATACAACAGCCTGGGAAGAATATGAAAAAATACAGTCGGATATATTTGATCATGTGCTTGCAGTAACTGAAGAATTTGGATTAAAAACTTTCCAAGATTTATCTGGAAATGACTTAAAAAATATAAATAGGTAAAAATAAATTTTAGAAGATAGTTTTTCAAAAAACTATCTTTTTTTATATGGATTTAAGTTATGGGTATATATAAAGCATAGATGAAAGGAGGTAGGAGATAATGGAATATATAAAAATGTATTTTATAACTTTAATTGTTTTTTTTGCAATAGACTTAACTTGGTTAGGGGTAATTGCAAAAAACCTATACAGGCAGCAGTTAGGATTTATTATGAAAGAAAATGTAAACTGGGTTGCTGCAATTAGTTTCTATATGGTTTTTATTTTAGGAGTAGTTTACTTTGTTGTTAACCCTGCTATTCTAAAGGATAGTTGGAGACATGCATTATTTATAGGGATGCTTTTTGGATTCATAACATATGCAACCTATGATTTGACTAATTTAGCGACTTTAAAAGATTGGCCCTTAAAAATAACTGTAATCGATTTAATATGGGGTACTTCCTTAGGAGGATTAACTTCTGTAATAAGTTTTTTCATAAACAGGAGATTTTTATAGATTGGAACAAAATTCATAATTATTCGTCTAAATTTGTATAGAAGGGAAGGAGGAATTATTATGAAATTTAGTATCAAAATAGTATTTGTTTTAATTTTAGTATTATCATTAGTTATTTTTACTTCATGTTCTCAAGAAGAAGTTCCACCAGATGAGCCGGAAGAAAGTATGGAAAATACCAACCCAGAAGTAGAAGAAGATGAAGAAGAACCTAATTCCCATGAGGAAGAAACAGAGGAAGATGTTAATGAAGATGAACCGGTGAGCATAGAAATAGAGCCGCCGGAAGAAAGTGAAATTATAACTGATTCTGGTACTTATGTAGGAGAAGTTGATAACAATCACATTGAAATAAAAATATCTGGAGTTCCTGAAGAAATCTCAGCAAAGGTGTTTAGGATTGATGAAGATATCAAAAATACAATACAAAATGAAATAAGTGCAGATGATCAGGTAAAATTCGAGTACTACTTAAATGAGGATGATGTAGGAGTAATTGTATCCATTGAAAAAATAGAAAACTAACATCAATGATTAAAACCTCCCTGCTTGGGTATAATATTAAAAAAGCAAGGAGGTTTTTTTAATGGAGATATATACAAGAAAAGGAGATAAGGGATTTACTTCAACAGTTGAAGGAGAAAAGGTTTCAAAGACGGATATTTTGCTTGAAACTCAAGGGAAAGTAGATGAAGTAAATGCAAATATCGGGCATTTAAGAAGCATTATTAAAGAAGATTTAGATGCAGAGGAAAAAACAGAAGTTGATGAATATTTAAAAAATGTACAATACAAACTTTATAGGATAGGAACTGATATTTCTTCTAGATTCAAACAACAGCATATAAGTAAAGAGGATGTTGATTTTCTTGAAAAGAAAATTGATTTTTTCCAAGAAAAAAGTGGTAAACTAGAAAATTTTATTTACTACAGTGGTAGCAGATCTGTAACCTATACCCATGTAGTAAGGTCAATTACTAGAACAGCCGAGAGAACCTTTGCTAAATTAATTCAGGATATAGATACTCCTTATGATTATAAATATGTAAATAGACTTTCAGATTTCATGTATGCTTTAGCCAGGTATATAAAATTTTTGACCGGTGAAGAGGATGAAATTGTGAAATAAAAAATAAATATAAAGAGATTTTTCAGGACACTTTGGAACAAGTGTTCTTTTTTTGCTTGTGTTTATGCTGTATAACTGGTATTTTAGTAAGTGAGGTGATTATAGAAATGGAAAAAACCATAAAACTTTCAAAAGAGAGAAAAAAAAGAGTAATAGATGATATTCAAGAATACTTTTACAGAGAACGAGGAGAGGAAATAGGTATATTAGCAGCAGAATTGTTTTATGAGTTTATTATAGAAAGAATAGGAGCTGAAATATACAATCAAGGACTTATAGATGCGAAAAAGTTTTTAGAAGAAAAAGCTGATGATATATACGGAATGATGAAATGAGGGGATTAGATGGAAAACATAGAATTATGGTTCATAGCAGCCTTACTAATATTTAATATTATTTTGTTAGTTGCAATATATTTTAAAGTAAAGAAAGACAATTCAGAAAAAGTGGCTAGAGAACTTAAGTACTTAATGAGTGAAAATAACAGAGAAATGATGGAAGACGTTTTAGTTCGCATATCTCAGTCGGAGAGAAGTCAAATAAAGGAGCTTTTAGACATGAAAAATGAGATTACAATATCATTCTCTGACTTCCAAGAAAAATTATCTAAAGATGTAAATTTAAGCAATACATATCTAACTGAGAAGTTAGGAAGCAATTTTCAAAATCTAAATGATAAAATAGAAGAACGATTGGAAAAGATAAATAAGAGAGTTGAAGAAAGGTTAAAGGAGGGGTTTGAAAAAACAAATGAAACTTTCTCCAATGTAATAGAGCGTCTTTCTAAAATTGATGAAGCTCAAAAGAAAATAGATAGTTTATCCACAAATATAGTATCGCTTCAAGATGTATTAACTGATAAAAAAAGTAGAGGAACCTTTGGGGAAGTACAGTTAAATCAAATTTTAACTTCTGTATTTGGAGAAAAAAACGATAAAGTGTTTGAACTACAAAAGAAATTATCAAATGATACTTTAGTAGATGCAGTACTTAAACTACCGGAACCAGTAGGTCATATATCAATAGATTCTAAATTTCCTCTGGAAAATTATCAAAAAATGACTGACAAAAACTATTCTGAATATGAAAGAAAAACTTTTGAAAAAGAGTTTAAAAGGAATGTGAGAAAACATATTAAAGATATAGCCCAAAAATATATTATAGAAGATGAGACATCAAAGCAGGCTATTATGTTCATACCGGCAGAAGCTGTCTTTGCAGAACTTAATGCTTACCATACGGATTTACTAGAATATTCAAGAAAAAACAAAGTTTGGATAGCTTCACCTACGACCTTAATGTCCATACTTTCTACTGTGCAGATTGTACTTAAAAATATAGAAAGAGAAAAATATACAAGTATAATACATAAAGAATTAAAAAAATTAAGTGTAGAATTTAGAAGATATAAAGAAAGATGGGACTCTTTATCAAATGATATTAAGAAGGTTAGTGATGATGTTGATAAAATATACATCACATCAAATAAAATAGAGAAAAAATTTGATGATATTAACAAAGTAAATATTGAGGAATTAAAAGAAATAGATAAGTTAGAAGAAATAAATTAAGATGAAAAAGTATGTATAAAAAAATCCCTGCAAACCTTTTCTTAAAATCCTTGCAGTATTGAAGGTTTTAATATAAAATATAAAAATAGCACGAGAAGAATTCTATATAGAAAGAGGAGGAACGTTGATGAAAAAATACAGCAAAGATAAGATCAGAAACTTAGTATTATTAGGCCATGGTGGAAGTGGAAAGACTACATTAACTGAAGCTATCCTTTATAATAAAGAAGTAATAAAGCGTATGGGTAAAGTAGAAGATGGCAATACAGTATCTGACTTTGACAAAGAAGAAAAAGAAAGACAATTCTCTATAGGTTCATCAGTTATACCGGTTGAATTCGAAGGAACAAAATTCAACTTCATAGACACTCCTGGATATTTCGATTTTGTTGGTGAAGTGTTTGCTTCTATGACAGTTTCAAGTGGAGCTATTATAGTAGTTGATGCTAGTTCTGGAGTTGAAGTAGGAACTGAAAAAGCTTGGAGATTTGCAGAAAAAAGAAATGTACCAAGAATTATATTTCTTAACAAAATGGACAAAGAAAACGTTAAATTCGAACAGGTTCTTGAAGATTTAAGAGAAAAATTAGGTAAGAAAATAGTACCTTTTGCTGTACCTATAGGAGAAGAAAAAGATTT
>DPPH01000145.1:0-1370 GCA_003539375.1 Clostridiales bacterium | reverse complement strand
AAAGGATTTGTAGATATAGTATCCAAGCAGGGATATGTATTTGACGGTAAAAAATGCGTGGAAGGTGAAGCAGACCAGGCAGCTTTAGATAAAGCTGAAGAGTTAAGAGAAACTCTTATGGAAGCTGTAGCCGAAACAAACGAAGAAATGCTTGAAAAGTATTTTGCTGGAGAAAGCTTTACTGAAGAAGAAATAAGAGAAGGTTTAAAAGCAGCTGTTAATGCTGGAGAACTTGTACCAGTAGTAGTTGGTTCAGCAGTAAAAACCATTGGTGTTAGAGAATTAATGCATGTAGCAGAAGAATGCCTACCTACTGCCTTAGACAAGGGTGCAGTAGAAGGTGAAAAAGATGGTGAAGTTGCAGAGATTCCAATAGATGAAAATGGACCTCTAGCAGCCTTTGTTTTTAAAACAGTTATTGACCCATATGTAGGAAAAATATCTATTTTTAAAGTTGTTTCAGGATGTATTAAAAAGGATATGAATATATATATACCTAATAGAGATGAAACAGAAAGAGTTGGCTCGGTATTTAATATAAGAGGTAAAGAGCAGATAGAAGCAGACGAAATATGTGCGGGAGATATTGGAGCTACAGCTAAATTAGAATATGCACAGACTGGAGATACAATATGTTCGGAAGATGTTATAATAAAACTTCCTGAAATAGAATATCCTAAAGCATGCTTATTTAGAGCGGTAGTACCAAAATCTAAAGAAGATGAAGAAAAAATAGGAACGGCTCTTCACAGGTTGACCGATGAAGATCCTACCTTCATATATACAAGAAATAAGGAAACTAAGGAACTACTTATAGGTGGTCAGGGCACCATGCAGCTTACAGTAGTTACTAATAAAATGAAAAGAGGATTTAATGTAGAGGTAGACCTCTACGAGCCTAAGGTTGCTTACAGAGAGACTATTAAGGGTAAATCCGACGTGCAAGGAAAACACAAGAAGCAGTCAGGTGGAGCAGGACAATACGGAGATGTACATATAAGATTTGAACCATGTGATGAAGACTTTATTTTCGAAGAAGAAATATTTGGTGGAGCAGTACCTAAACAGTACATACCAGCTGTAGAAAAAGGGCTAAGAGAAAGTTTAAACAAGGGACCTTTAGCTGGATATCCTGTTGTTAATGTGAAAGCTATCCTTCATGATGGATCTTATCATGCTGTTGATTCAAGTGAAATGGCATTTAAGGTAGCTGCATCCCTAGCCTTCAAAAAAGGTATCAAAGAAGCTAAACCAATACTATTAGAACCTGTAAACAGCGTAACTATAGTAGTCCCAGAAGATTACATGGGAGATATAATGGGTGACATGAATAAGAGAAGAGGAAGAATCTTAGGTATGGAACCAAAGGC
>DPPH01000121.1 GCA_003539375.1 Clostridiales bacterium | reverse complement strand
ATGGAATCATCCATTTCCGTCATATATTTGAAATAGTTGTCCAAAATCAAATCTATTAGGAAATACAAAAGATAATCTTTATTCTTATCTCTAACTATGCCTTCTTTATTTTCTAATCTTTCTCTTATTGGATTAAACACATCTCCTATTATTTCTTGAAAGGTAATAATAGTATTTCCTTTAGAAAAAATAGAAATTTGCTCGTACATTACCGATGCATTTCTTTTGAGCATATTCATAAGTATGAAGGTAAAGTCTTCATTTGCATCAATTTTTGGTCTCTGCCCAATATCAAGGATATCTCCTATATGAATATTGGAAATTTCTAACTTCTCTCCCAAAAATCTCATTAATTCGATATTACTTAGTCCGTATACATTTATCCAAAGTACACCCTTTTCTTTTTCTTTAATTATTTTACCTTCCAAGGTTTCAAAGTCTTCAAATTCAAAGGTTTCACGTATTAATTTGTCACTATCGTAACTAATTATTTCAATTTTTACTTTTTCTAATTTATTACCTGTATAATAAAAACTGCTCGGTACCTTGCCTGTTCTGTAGTTATATTTTTTTATTAATCCCAATTATTCATTCAACTCCTTAATAGATTTATATGGAAGTTTATATCCAAAGGCTTGCAGACCCATTAAGTTAATTCCATCCTCAGTTTTATGGGTATCAGGAACTTCTACTGCAAAAACCCCTACTTCCATATCCTTTTTTAATTTTAAAAAAGTAACCGGCTTCAATGTCTCTAAATCAATTGCAGCTATGATATCCGGTGATGTACAAGATATTTTTTGATTGTTGTAGGTTAATAAAAATTGATCCTTAGCTAAAATACTAAAAATTCCCTTTTTATTTTCTTCGATGCCGATAAATGAAAATCGGGTCCATTCTTTATTAAATTTTGCTTCTTCTACACTAATTACCCTAGCTTTAAAAAGTTTAACAACCTTGCCGTAAGGTGTCTTTTCTGCAGCATTTTTAATATCTTCAATTATTTCTTCATAACTGCTATTGTTGAATGCATCACCTATATTTTTAGCAAAACTAAGGGTCCCAGGTATCAATAATTTTTTAAGCATTTCTCCTTTTTCTATACCAGAAGCAAAAAATCCCAGATCATCTATCCTGCTTAAAACCTTTCTAATTTCGGATTCTATTTCCCTAGTATCTTTCCCATTAAATACGTGCATGATATTCATAGTATCTTTAAGTATGAAAGGAGAGATACTGATATTATTTAGTTCAAGAGTAGTCATTTGAAGTTGAGTAAAACATCTTCCCATTATATCTCCGTCAATTATAGGTAGATCCATCAACTTAGCCGTAATTATTGGATATAAAAGGTTGATTCCAGCTCCTTCGTAGGGATAAATCCCCGATATTTTGCATTCTTCTACATCTTCCATCCTCTTTATAGTATCAACACCATTGCTACCGGTAAACTCGTAGCTATCTATCACATTAGATATACCCATCATACCGTTGGAACAGTAATATGAATTATCAAAAATATCATCTACATTTATTAATTGAATCTTTCCCTTTTTTTCTATTATATCTTCCAATATTGTTTCAAAATTTTTTGTGTCTCCTCCCCCTCCAGAACTTAATACCTGTCCTCCTAGGGCAAGAGATTTAACCCAGCTACTATCAATATACTTCATTATAAACCTCTCTTTACTGTAACCTCTTATTATTATATTATTTTTTTACCAAAGTCTCAATGTATATATTAAATTAGTATTTCTTTATAATTATATAAATTATTATAATTTTTGTTTATTTTATTTAATTACGGGTATAAAAATAATAATATTGATATGTATTATCATTAATTAAGATTATATAAGGAGTGAAATATATGAAAAATTTAAATACAAAATTGGTTTTAATAATGCTGGTTGCAATCTTAATACTTGCAGGATGCAGCCCCACTGATACAAACGGTTCAGGTGATGAACCTCAAGAAGAACCTGAAAGAACCTTTACAGAAGAGGAACTCTCTCAGTATAACGGAAAAGATGGAAATCCAGCCTATGTAGCTGTAGATGGGGTAGTTTACGACTTTACAGAATTAGAACTATGGGTTAATGGAGAACACAATGGTTTTGAAGCAGGCCAAGATTTGACAGAAGAGATTAAAGACATCTCTCCTCATGGATTATCAGTGTTAGACAGAGCAACTGTTGTGGGAACCCTTGAAGAATAAATATCGGAGGTGATTTATGTATTCTATTTTAGGATGGTTAAACGTTGTAATACTAGGTATACTGGTAACACCCTATATACTTAAATATCTAAATAAAAACATTTTAAAATCAAACAGCAATGGTATTAGGAATACAATTAAGTTCCTAAGAAGACTGCATAAACCATTAGGACTAACCCTTGCAGTAGTGGCACTAATTCACGGATACTTAGCACTTGGTAGTTTACGACTTCACACAGGAAGTTTGCTATATCTTTCTATAATAATTACTGCTGTTTTAGGTGGTAGTTTTTACAGACTTAAGAAGAAAATATTGTTTACCTGGCATAAAAGATTTGCCTTGATATCTATTATAATCCTCCTAATACATTTATTTTATCCTAACGCATTATATTATCTACTCAATTAAAATAACCACCTGAAAATAGGTGGTTATTTTTTCTTTATTCAGCTAACTCTTTTAGGGTATCCCCAGAAATCCTATAAGTCGTCCATTCATCCATTTGTTCAGCGCCTAAGGATAGATAAAAATCTATGCTGGATTTGTTCCAGTCTAGGCACCACCATTCTAGACGACCGCAACCTCTTTCTAACGCTATTTTAGCCAACTGTTTAAGCAAGGCCTTTCCATATCCCTTGCCTCTGTATTCCGGTATAACAAAGAGATCCTCTAAGTATATACCAGCTCTTCCTAAAAAGGTTGAGAAGTTATGAAAAAACAAAGCAAAACCTACTTCTTTTCCATCTTCTAAAGCAAAAATTACTTCTGCCTTTTCCTTTTCAAATATCCACTTGTGAAGTAGTTCTTCCGTTGCTACCACTTCATCAAGAAGTTTTTCATAATCCGCAAGTTCCTTAATGAAATGTAAAATTAAAGATGTATCTTCTTCTTTTGCATACCTGAAACTAAGTTTTTCTGACATTAAATCATCTCCTTTATATAACTCTAACCATTCCCATTCTTTCTTTACAATACTATAATTATCTTTTATGTTCAATACCTTCTAAAGTCAATAACCAACTCTTTACATCCAATCCTCCACCAAAACCAACTAAGGCACCACCTGTGCCGATTACCCTATGTCATGGTACAAAATAGGAAACAGGATTGTGGTGATTAGCCTGGCCTACTGCCCTTGAAGCTTTTGGATTTCCTATTTGTTTAGCTATTTGTCCATAAGTACGAGTCTCACCATAGGGTATAGTTTTTAAAGCTTCCCATACTTTTATCCTGAATGATGTTCCTATTAACTTTAATGGCACATCCAATATCTCACTTTCTTTTGAAAAATAAGCATTTAGTTGTACTTTTGCAGTATTTAAAATATCATTACTACCTTCTTTTAAAATGTAATCCGGTAAGTATTTTTCAAGCCAATCATGCATTTCTGAACCATCTACCCTCGGGCTAGCACAATATACCAATCCTTCATCTGTAGCCGCCAAATAAATTAAACCTATTGGCGAATCTATTTTATCCCAATAACAAATCATAATATTTAACTCCTATCATTTTTATTAATTTATCTTTTTATACATATTAATATTATATCAGAATTCATGGTGTTATTGTGACATAATATTTTCTCCATTTCCATTACGTCTTTTGTTTATTTAATATTATAAAAAATTTTAAAGAAAGTTTCAAAAAATGAACTTTTTTTCGAAACTTGTGTTATAATACCTAAGAATTAATAATGGAGGAATATAATGTTAAGTATAAATAATTTAAGTTTAATCTTTCCTGACAAAAAACTCTTTGATGATGTAAATATTGTGTTTACACCGGGCAACTGCTACGGAATCATCGGAGCCAATGGAGCAGGAAAATCAACATTTTTGAAAATTATTTCTGGTGAGATGGATTCAACATCAGGAAATGTAAGTCTAATTAAAAACAAGAGAATGTCAAAATTAAACCAGGACCACTATGCCTTTGATGATGAATTAGTAATAGACACAGTTTTAATGGGCAATAGAAAGCTTTATGATATAGGTAAAGAAAAGGATGCTATTTACATGAAACCAGACTTCAGCGATAAAGATGGTATGAGAGCCGGGGAACTGGAAGCAGAATTTGCTGAAATGGGTGGTTATGAAATGGAGACAGAAGCATCATCACTACTTCAAGGACTAGGAATTCCTATAAGCTTACATACAAAGCATATGAAAGACTTGAAAGAATCTGACAAAGTAAAGGTCTTGCTAGCACAAGCACTGTTTGGACATCCAGATGTTCTATTATTGGATGAGCCTACCAACGGTTTGGATTTGAAAGCAGTCTTATGGTTAGAAGATTTTCTTGGAAACTTTGATGGTGTAGTTTTGATCGTTTCCCATGATAGATATTTTTTAAATGAAGTCTGTACCCATATGGTAGATATAAACTACGAAAAAATTAACATGTTTGTTGGGAACTATGATTTCTGGTATGAATCTTCTCAATTAGCTTCTAGAATGCTGAAGGAACAGAACAAGAAAAAAGAAGAAAAAATAAAAGATCTACAAGCATTTATTGATCGCTTTTCTGCTAATGCATCTAAATCTAAGCAAGCAACTTCCAGGAAGAAGCTTTTAGAGAAAATCACTTTAGATGATATTAAGCCTTC
>DPPH01000257.1:3430-8315 GCA_003539375.1 Clostridiales bacterium | reverse complement strand
TATATCCGTATTTTACAGATATTAAACATGTTAAACAAAGACCTAAAATCAATAAAACATGTATATCGACATTTAATAAAGCAATACCTGCTATTAATATGCCAACTATGCTTAAAAATACAAATAGAGATGCTGCAAAAGATGGATCCTTCTTATCTTTTAAATTTTTCATGTTACCTCCCCTAAAATAGGATTAATTAATTATAAACATTCATCATACTTTCTTTTTATATATTTTGCCATTAATTCTATAGGATCAAATCCTAACATTTCTATATTATCTTCTGAAAAATTAGATGTCCCGTTTACATCTATTATATAAAATTCATTTTCTTTATTTTCAATTATATCGAGACTTCCCATTTCAATAGATAGATGTTTAAGTGCTTCTTTAGAAGCATTTAAGATTTCTCTTGGACAATCTCTATAATCTTCATACTTAGATCCTGAATGATATCCGGAAAGATTTCCTTTTCCAATATATCTTTTTAGTACAGTAATTATTTTATTACCTATAATTTCTATTCTAGTAGTAAATTCTTTATCAGGGTTAATATATTTCTGAATAATAAATGGAACCTCGGGAATTTTTTCTATGGCTTCTTCTAATTCTGTTTTGTTCTTAATAATAAAAGTATATTTGGATCTACCGCCACAATCCGGCTTTAAAATGCAGGGATATTTAATATCATAATCTTCCAAGTTAATATTTTTTTCAAAGAACCCGTATATTTCTGGTACTGGTAAGCCATTATTTTTCAAAACATAAGCTGAAGATAATTTGCTCATGTCGTATCTATAAGCTTTATATGGATTAATCATTGGGACCTTTGAATCATCAATTATTCTCAAAAGAAATCCCGCTAATTTATACGATTTTTTATAACCTCTGTAAATAGAACTTGGGAAAATCCTATTGACTATAAGCTTATTTTTCAAAATAGAATCTATGTTAATTTGGTCGGTTTCTAAATTTATTAATTCTGTTTTAATACCTAAATTGTTCAAATGAAGGGCTAATTGATGATTAGACCATTCAACTGATTCATATAGTATACCTATTGACATTTTTATCTCCTAAATTGCATTTATATTTAAATAATATTAGCATATGTTATCCATTTAATCAATTTCATTATTTTTCAAGTAGTAGAAGGTAGGGAGCTTGCCAAATAAAATTTAGTTACTGACTCTTTAGAATTAAGCATTTCATAAGGAGTACCTGTAAATAAAATTTTACCCCCAGAGGATCCTCCACCTGGTCCTAGTTCTATTATGTAATCTGAATTTTTGATTATGTCCAAGTTGTGTTCAATAACAAATAGAGTGTTACCTTTTTCGATTAAGCTATCGAAAAGGTTTATGAGTTTTTTTACATCTTTTATATGAAGACCATCTGTTGGCTCGTCTATAATAAAGATACTACCTTTTTTATTTAAATTGCTGGCTAACTTAACCCTTTGCATTTCACCACCGGATAGAGTCGACATTGACTGGTTTAGTCTTAAATAACCTAGGCCGGTTTTTTGTAGAGCTTTTAACTTTTTAGTGAAATCTACTTCTTTGAAAAAATTTACTGATTCATCAACCGTCATGTCCATAACTTCAGAGATATTTTTATCCCTATATAAATATTTAAGGACTTCTTTAGAATATCTTTTTCCACCACAGGTATCACATACAGTTTCTATTGAATCCATAAAACCCATATCCGATACAATAATACCTTTACCTTTGCAGGCTGGACAGGCTCCTTTGGAATTAAAACTAAAAAGTTTTTTACTAACTTTGTTTTCCTTTGCGTAAATTTCTCTTATACTATCCATTATATCTAAGTAAGTTGCAGGTGTTGATCTAGAGTTACTACCGATGCTTTTTTGATGTATCGGAATAATATTTTTGTTGTATTCTTTTTCAAAAAACTCCATTAATGAACTTTTACCCGATCCTGCCACACCAGCTATTACCGTCAAGATACCCTTTGGAAGATCTACATTAATATTTTTGAGGTTGTGTAAATTTGCATTTTTAATTTTTAACCAACCTGAAGGGGTTCTTAAAGAAGATTTAATGGGAGTTTTTTTTCGTAGCAAACGTCCGGTTAGGTTTTCGGACTCATAAAGTTTTCTGTAAGAACCTTCAAACATTATTTTCCCGCCATTTGAACCACCGGATGGACCAAGATCAACTATATGATCTGCTAAACTTATAATATCCCTATTGTGCTCAACTATCAGTATCGTATTTCCTTTATCTCTTAACATTTTTAATGAGTCTTTTAATAAATTAATGTCGTGGGGATGAAGTCCGACACTAGGTTCATCTAATACGTATACCATATCTGCTAAAGCGGAGTTTATATACTTGGCGATCTTCATTCTCTGAGCTTCTCCACCGGACAAGGTTCCAATCCCTCTATCGAGACTTATATATCCAAGACCAATATTTTTCATAGCTAGAAGCCTTTTATATAGTTCATCTTTTAAATCTTTAGCTAGTGGATGTTGAATTTTAGATACAAATTCTAATGCATTAGGAATAGACATAGATGATGCATCTGCAATATTTAATCCATTGATTTTACATGACCTTATTTTTTCATTATATCGGGTACCTTTGCACTTTGGACAGGTCATTGTAGTAACCATTTTATCAAGGATTTTCTTATGTCTTTTTCCCTCTTTTTGATTAATTATACTTCTGTACATTCTTGGATATATGCCTTCATATTTTGCAGTTTTAGGCCAATTAGAAGGAGGATTATCCAATTTTATTTGAGGTGAATATAAGAATAGCTCCAATTCCTCTTTGGTGTAATCTTTTATTTTTTTGTCCAAATCAAAAAGTCCGCTGTAGGCATATCTTTTCCACCTCCAGGCTCCAGTGGTAAAAGCAGGAAAATTAATAACTCCTTCGTCGTTGAGGCATTTATCAAAATCAACCAGTTTATGTATATCAAGCTCAGTAATTTCTCCTAATCCATCACATTTTTCACACTGCCCTGATGGATGGTTAAAAGAAAAAACATCTGAATATCCAACGAAAGGTTCTCCAACTCTTGAAAACAAAAGTCTTAATAATGAGTGGATATCAGTATAGGTTCCTACTGTAGACCTGGAATTTGCAGAAGGTTTCTTTTGTTCTAATATAATTGTGACTGGAAGATTATCTATTCTCTCCACATTAGGTCTTCCATATTTAGGTAAATACTGCTGTACAAAACTAGGAAATGTTTTATTTAATTCTCTTCGAGATTCAGCTGCTATGGTATCTATGCAAAGAGAAGATTTACCTGAGCCAGATACACCGGTAAATACGGTTATTTTCTTTTTAGGTATTTCAACTGTAATATTTTTCAAATTATTCACATTAGCATTTACTATTTTTATATTGTCGTAATTTTTATTTTTCAAATAAAGTCACCCTTCTATATGTTTTAGATAGATTGTTATTATATAAGAATTTATTTTTTTGTATTAAATTAATCATTCTTAATAAATACATAAGATTCCTCATTGGATAAATCCTTAGAAAACTCATATCCTAATCTATTATAACTTTTAATGTCTTCTATATTTTTAATCTGATTTTCTGCCATATATCTAACCATGTCACCTCTAGCCATTTTTGCAAGAGTTCCTTTTTCTTTCACTTTATCATCAATGATTTCACCAAAAATACAGGTGATATAATTTATTTTATCATTTAAATATTTAGATATACTGTCGCTATATTCTTTAGATGCTAAATTTAAGATTGTATTAGATTCAGAAAAAATCTGCTTTGCTAGTTTATCACCCCAAAAATCATACAGGGAATCTAATTTATTGCTAGCTAATTTCGATTGCATTTCTAATCTATAAGGTACAACACCGTCAAAGGGCCTTATAATCCCATAAAATCCGGATAAGATTCTTAAGTGTTCTTCTAGGTATTCGAATTCTTTTGTTGAGAATACCCCCGAGCCCATGTATTTATACTGAAGTCCTTCAAAAGATAATATAGCTGGAGTTAAATTTTTATAGAGATCCATGTTTTTTATACGGTTGTAATTTAATTCGGCAAGTTTATCACTGCATTTCCAAATTGATTTAAGTTCTTCGTAATTTAATTTTTTTAAATATTCAAGAATAGTTTCTGTATCTTTTATGAAATCTGGAAGTTGATTGTAGTCTAAAGAATCTGTATCTACATTCATTGTTTTTGCTGGTGATATTATAATTCTCATAGGAGACCTCCTTAATGTTCTTAATAATACTATATCATAGCTCAAGGGAGTAGGCGACATACAATCTACTTTTGTTGATAATTATGTTATAATTAGATTTAAGAAATAAATTAAAAGTATGTATTTATATATTTAAATATGTCATGGAGGTAATTAAATGTTTAAAGATAAAGTAATGGTTATTACAGGTGGTGCAAGTGGTATAGGTAAAGTTATAACAAATGAGTTTGTAAAAAATAGTGGAAAAGTTTGCATAATAGATAAAAAAAGAAATGAATATTTTACTGGTGATATTGCAGATAAGAAAACACTTGATAATTTTGTTAAAAAGGTTATAAATGATTATGGAAAGGTAGATTATCTTGTAAATAATGCTCTTCCTATTATGAAGGGACTAGATAATTGTTCATATGATGAGTTTAACTATGCTCTTAAGGTTGGTGTTTCAGCACCTTTTTATTTGACAAAGCTTCTTGTTCCTTACTTCACAAAAGATGCTGCTATTGTTAACATATCTTCATCTAGAGATCGAATGAGCCAGCCAAATACTGAAAGTTATACAGCTGCTAAAGGTGGTATAAGTGCACTTACTCATTCACTAGCTATTTCTCTTGCTGGTAAAGTTAGGGTTAATTCTATTTCTCCAGGATGGATTAA
>DPPH01000257.1:782-3228 GCA_003539375.1 Clostridiales bacterium | reverse complement strand
CTCCAGGATGGATTAATACAACTTCAAAAAAATACTCGGGTTCAGACTCCTTACAGCATCCGGTCCAAAGAGTTGGCCATCCTTTAGATATAGCTAATATGGTATTTTTTCTCTTTTCCGATAAGGCCGGCTTTATAACAGGAGAGAATATCTGTATTGATGGTGGAATGACGAAACAAATGATATATAATGATGATTTTGGTTGGAAATATAATCCGGATAATTTAGATGTCAAATAGGTAAATTTAATTTCATGAATTAGAGAATATATATTTGATAATCTTAAATAAAAGTGCAAGTTTAAAAACAGGAGGATTGGAATTGAGAGATAAAGCAATTATTACACTTGTAAATGAAAGTGAAGCTTTAAAAAAAGTAAAAAATAGAGAAGAAATTCTATGGATTAACAAGGATAAAAATGAAAAAAATGACTTTAAAGTAGAAGGACTAACACCAGAGGACATAGATGATGCTGAAGATAGATTATCTAGGTTTTCTGAATATATCATGAAAGCTTTTCCTGAAACAAAAAAAGATAAAGGGTTAATTGAATCACCACTCAGAGAGATACCCTTAATGAAAAATACCTTAAACAAGAATTACAGATCTAAATTAGAAGGGAAATTATTTTTAAAAATGGACAGCCATCTTCCTATTGCGGGATCAGTAAAAGCAAGAGGGGGAATATACGAAATCTTAAAACATACAGAAGATTTGGCTTTAGAAAAGGGTTTAATAAAAAAAGATGATTCCTATGAAAAGTTAAGAGATCCTGAGGTCAGAGACTTTTTTTCCCAATACTCTATTCACGTTGGATCAACTGGCAATCTAGGCCTAAGTATAGGTATTATAAGTGCTGAAATAGGTTATAAAGTGACTGTTCATATGTCGGCTGATGCGAAAGAGTGGAAAAAAGATCTTCTCAGAAATTATGGAGTAGAGGTAGTAGAATATACTGAAGATTATGGAAAAGCAGTAGAAGAAGGAAGAAAAAAATCCTTAGAAGATCCAAATAGTTACTTTGTTGATGATGAAAATTCTAAAACGCTTTTCTTAGGATATTCTGTAGCAGCTAAAAGACTAAAAAAACAAATCAAAGAACAAAATATTATGGTAGATAAAGATCATCCATTATTTGTGTATATACCTTGTGGAGTTGGTGGAGCACCAGGAGGAATATCTTATGGATTAAAAGTTGTATTTAAAGAAAATGTTCACTGTTTCTTTGTAGAACCAACGGAATCACCGTGCATGTTAATTGGAATGGAAAGTGGGCTAAATAATAAAATTAGCGTACAAGACATTGGTTTGACTGGAATAACTGATGCAGATGGATTAGCTGTAGGTAGACCATCAGGATTTGTAGGAAATGTGATGAAAAATTTACTAAGTGGTATATTTACAATAAAAGATTTCAAATTGTATGATTATTTGAGGGATTTAATGAATAGCGAAAATATATTCTTGGAACCAAGTGCCTGTGCAACATTTGAAGGACCTGCTAATTTATTAAATTATAATAATGGCATTGAATACATTAAAAGTATTAACCTTAATAGCAAAATGGAAAATGCTACCCACATAGTTTGGGCAACTGGTGGTAGATTGGTGCCTGAAGATGTTCGAAAGGAATATTTAAAAACGCACATAAAAAATAAATAAAAAATAGTCTAAAATTAGGGTTAATTGGTGATATTTATGGATATAATCGAAAAAGAAAAGTCTTCAGATGAGGGTACTAGGATAATAACATTAAAAAATTCAGATAAATTTGTAGAAATCTGGGATAAAAATAGAAATTTTTATGGCGGAAATCAAAACTGGTTTCCTAATATAATACAAAGAAAAGGAGCATGCGGAACAGTTGCTGCAGCTAATATAACAGCTTATACTGCATCTCAAAATAAAAAATATTCTGCCTTATATCCATATGAAGATTTTAGCAAAGAAAATTTCCTTAGTCATATGCTTGATATATATAAATATTTATATCCTCTTTCTATACCTTTCACAGATATACCCTTAGGCATATGGTCTACTAGGAAGTTGAAGAGGGGACTGGAAAAATTTGCCAATCATAAAAATATCACTCTAAAAGGAGTGGAATTTAATTCTGAATTTAATAAAGATAATATTGTTAAATTTATAGAAAAAGCTTTGAAAGCAAATTCTCCAGTGGCTATGATGATAGGACTTAATAGTTATTTGAAAAATATAACTGTAGTACAGCCGAATGGTTACAGTTGGAATCAACTGGAATTCAAATTGCATTGGGTATTAATAACAGAACTTTTAATTAACAATAGTGTTGATAAAGTGCTGGTTAAAGTTTCAACCTGGGGAGGATATGCATATTTAGATTTAGATTTGATTGCAAGAGGAAAACTAAAAAGAAAAGAACTTATATATTTCATATAAAGAAAGAGGCTGTCGGAAAATAGCTCCT
>DPPH01000257.1:0-542 GCA_003539375.1 Clostridiales bacterium | reverse complement strand
TTTCCTTGTTTTCCGACAGCCCCCTTTATGCATAATAATATTAAACCTACAGGTTATCTATAAGTTCAAGAATTTCAGAATTCTCAGGAATATCCTTCATGGAATGTCCGTAGTGTACATATCTTAAAATTCCTTCTTTATCCACTAGCATTTGAGCAGGCATTCGACCTAATTTAAATATTTTAACTTCTTGACCGTATAGTTTTAAGACGGATCCCTTTTCGTCGGGGATTCCAAAAAACTTAAGATTGTTTTCTTCCCAATATTCATTAAATTTATCGGCATTTTCTGGACCTATTGCTACAATTATTGTATCTTTTTCAACAAACTTCTCATAATCTTGATGCAACTGCATCATATGCTTTCTGCAAAAGGGTCAAGAAAATCCTCTGTTTAATACAATTAATACATTCTTTTTTTCTTTAAAATCTGAAAGTTGGAACTTCTCACCTTTAAAGTCTTCAATTTGAAAATCCGGGGCCTGTTTATTTACTTCTACACTTGCCATATAATCATCTCCTTTAGAGGCATGAGTTAAAATA
>DPPH01000137.1:3673-3927 GCA_003539375.1 Clostridiales bacterium | reverse complement strand
AAAATAATTTCTTCATCATTTTTTAGTTTTTCAGTATACAGTATATTATCTTCCAGTAATCCTTCTTTTTCTAGTCCAAGTTTTACTGTTTCCTGATAATCATACGAACTAATAATATCTGGATTTTCTTTATTGCTATTTATTGTAATTATTAAAATTATAATGAATAATAATATTGCTAAAAAATATTTTAACTTCATCAATATCCTCTTTGCTAATTTTTATGAGTTATCCTTATAATAAATCAGATTACA
>DPPH01000137.1:0-3477 GCA_003539375.1 Clostridiales bacterium | reverse complement strand
TATAGTTTCCCTTATAAAGCTTGAAGAACCAACTCTTAAAATAGCATAAAATAAATATCTATGAGCTATTTACATACTATACTCTTTTCTACAACAGCTATAACCAACGTTAAAGTAAGTAAATAGCTTATTAGAATCAAGCTTTTTTCTGTTATATATAAGATCCCAATGACAAACATAACAAATGTTCCAGAAATTTTAAAGATATACTTTTTCTTTAATGCCTTCAATCGATTTTTATTCTTTGTTGGAAATTTATTTTTACTTTTTTTAATTTTATTCTTAAGCTTTGTAGCTAAATATCCATTGTATATAGATAATATGAATATTAATGCTGCCATGATAATTCTAAAATAAGATTCCATAAATAACTTTCCTTTCATCTTTCATTTTTATTCTAATTCTATTACTGACTGCTTTCTTACCTCTTTGAAAAGCTATTTTAAAGCTGAAATGTTAAAGCCATGCTCTATAGACTTTTGTCGTAAATATTAAGGTTTTATGAACATGGCTTCTATTTTATAGTTTCATTTTAAATAACTTTATTATTATTTTGATATTTCTCTTTCTATATTTCTTATTTCATAAATTGATATAAACCACTTTTCTCCAATAATAACAACAAAAATCAAGTCTAAAGTAAGCAAATGATCTAAATAGATTGAATTTATTTCAGTTAAATGTAAAATCCCAATTACGGACATAGATAATGTCGTAAATATGGTTGGTATAAATTTTTTCTTTAACTCTTTTAATATTTTTTTATTGTTTGAAAAAAAATTGTCTTTATTTTTTTGTATTAAAACCCAAAGTTTCAAGATTAAGTAGGTATAATATATACACACTATACTTATTAATATAGTCATAAAAATTCTAAAATTAGTCTCCATCTTTATATCAAAAATGCATGTTATCAGTTGAATCGTATACGTCCATATAGGTTAAAAGACAATCATTACAACAAGCACCTACTCTCTCGAGAGCAACCACTCCATCGCCTGCAGCTTCAGTTGCTTCAACAATAGATTTAATTGCAGCAACACTTAAAATGCCACTGGAAGAAGCGGCCATACCAGATATAAATCCTGCAGCCGCAGATTTTACTAGTGCTAAAGAGCATGTAGCTACAGCTTCCCATTCTTTATCATTTAAATTTTTCATAGATTATATTTCTTTCAGGTTTTATTTCTTCTAAGTATTGAATTTAAATTCTAATTTTTTGAAAATTCTATTTTTGAATCCTTTATTATTTCTTCATAAGCATCACCACTCCAAATTCTATTTTTTTACAACCTTGCAACTTCATTATACAGATTAAGATAAATTTATCAATGCCATTTGATTATTTGCTATGAATTTTTGACTATTCAGTCAAAATTATCAAATAATCAAAAATTCATACGGAATAATCAATTCCTATTGACTTATTTTTCCCTTATGTTATATTTTGAGTGGTGATTGTAATGATACAAAGTATTAGTTTATATTTGGTAAATATATTGAGTAGTAGTAATTCTTTTAGTGAGCTTGATAAAGAGAAAATGGCATATTCTTTATCTGCCCTTTTAAGTGATTTTAGCAAATTAGTTATTTTATTTATTTTTTTCACAGTAATGAATAATGGCAAAATTTTTTTAATTATGTTTGTTTTTTCTACTATTTTGAGAATTAACGTCGGTGGTTTTCATTTTAAAAGATATTGGACCTGCTTAGCTTTTTCCTTTATGTATTATAACAGCCTTTTATTTGTAAATAGATTAGCTATAGACGAAATATTTTTTATATTTCTTTTTATATTTTTTTTTATTATTCTAATTTGGATTGCACCTCTTGTTTCAAAAAAAAGGGAGTCTATCCGTAAGACTAAGAAGAATAGGTACAAGATTGTTACCTTTACTATTGTTTTATCGTATTTGTTTTTATATATTTTTATAAATAATACTTTTACTAAAGTAGGTCTTTGGATAATAATACTGCAGTCTTTGCAGTTATTAATAATGAAGGGGGTGAAGGAATATGAGAGTTCTAAAAAGAAAACTCGGATTTAGTCTCTGTAGTTTACTGCTGGCATTAGCTCCTGTCCTCGCAGTGAATATGCAGTCTGCTTATTTCTGGGGAGAAGTTGACATCCCAGAATCTTTGATTAAATAGTATTGCAATTTTTCATAATTATGACTCTAAGTCGAGATAAGCTTATTCTTATTATATCTTTTCTTAGAGTCATTTCTCTTTCAACATCTAAATTCTATTATTTACTTGCAAACATCCACCCATTTACCTTTGGTAACTTCTTCCAGGTAATCAACACCTATTTTTACAGCTGTATTTGGTCCTCCACCTGCCGGATATACGTAGTCGTATTCTTTTAGGGATACATCTAGGTAAATATCCATATTATTTTTTAATCCAAAGGGACATACTCCTCCTATGGGGTGGCCTGTGATATCTTCTACTTCATTCATGCTGATGAATTTACCCTTTGAGCTGAATTCTTTTTTAAATTTTTTGTTATCTAGTCTTTTATCTCCTTTTGCCAGTACCAGGAGGTTTTCTTCTTTTGTTTGGATTGCCATAGTTTTAGCTATTCTTCCCGGCTCTACTCCTAGGGCTTCTGCTGCAAGCTCAACAGTCGCGGTACTGGTATCCATTTCTATTACCTCTAGAGGCAAGTCTTCATTTTGAAATTGTTCTTTTACGCTTTCAATACTCATTTTTATCACTCCCGTTGTTTATTTTTCTAACAGCCCAATTGCTGTATTGTACAATGTTTTTGTCTTGGTGTTTTTGTAAGGTTTTTAGCTCATTGGTTAAGTCTTTATTTCTTATGTTACCTGCAGATATTATACTTTGAACTAAGACTCTATTTGTCCTAGCATAGTTATAACCTATCAAATCT
Source organism: Clostridiales bacterium (assembly GCA_003539375.1). Lineage (GTDB taxonomy): Bacteria > Bacillota > Clostridia > Tissierellales > Dethiosulfatibacteraceae > UBA8670. The sequence goes on along the minus strand of DPPH01000137.1, from coordinate 581 downwards.
CCCAGTTTTCTTATATGTGTCTTAAGACCTTTTTCCCAGTTTTTTAAGTATAGGTCAGGCAAGAGCAATTCTCTTTCCTGTATATTCATTATAGGTAGGTCTTCATTTTTACCGAAGTTTTTTGGACACACTGTCTGGCATTTGTCACAACCTATTAACCTTGATCCCAGTGTATCTCTTATCTTGTCAGGTATGTACTTGCCTTCCAGTGTATAGTTTCTTATGCACTTTTCCCTTATAAGTTTATAATCCTCTAAGGCTTTATTAGGACAGGATTCCACACATATGGTGCAATCTTCACAGTCGGATAATTTATAATTTATTTCATCCCATTCTAATAACTCATCAGTAGCAAAAGCATATAGAAACATCTGGCTTCCGAATTCATCATTGTGTATGATTGAGTTTTTGCCGTAGTATCCTATCCCCGAGAGGTTAGCTAAAGTCTTTAGGTGAGCTTGGTCTATTTTGTTGACTTTAAATCCTTTTCCTTTAAGTTCTTCTAAGACCATATTCATCTTCTGATAGTATATGTTGGAAAAGAAGTAGTATGGTGATATAGACATTTCTTCTTTTTTAAA
>DPPH01000101.1:4481-6561 GCA_003539375.1 Clostridiales bacterium | reverse complement strand
TTATCGCAAACTAGGGTGGTACCGCGAAAGACCTTTCGTCCCTATATATATCTTAATGATGTATGTAGAGATGAAAGGTTTTTTTATATTTATAATAAGAATTTAATTCAAAAATAGGAATAGAAAAGAATTTAAGGAGGATTAAAAATGACTAAAAAAGTGAGTTTTAAGGTTTCCAACGGTATGGATTCAACGGTGAGAGTTTTAACGACACTGAGAAGGAAAAATTTCTGTGTAAAGGAATTTTCAATGGAAGAAATGGGACAAAACAAAGCTAGACTTGTTCTTACAGTTGATGACAATCATCCTGTAGCTAACTTTAATAGAGCTGTTCTTCAAATGAAAAAACTTGTTGATGTCTATGATGTAGAAGAATTATAAAAAAACTGTTGACTTAATATAAATACATAGGTAAAATGTATACAAAGTACAATGCATATAAAAATAAATACAATATTAGGAGGAAATTATGGGTAAAATGTATTACGACAATGATGTGGATTTTGGAATGATAGAAGGAAATACGGTAGCTGTCATTGGTTACGGAAGTCAGGGCCATGCTCACGCTTTAAACTTAAAAGAATCAGGAGTAAAGGTAGTAGTAGGTTTGTATCAAGGTAGTAAGTCCTGGGACAAGGTAAAAAATGACGGTTTAGAAGTAAAGACTGTTGAAGAAGCTGTGAAAGCAGCAGAGGTAGTTATGGTACTTGTACCAGATGAAAAACAGAAAAAACTATACGAAGAAAGTATTGAACCATACTTAGAAGAAGGTAATGCACTAGCTTTTGCCCATGGTTTTAATATAGTTTTCAGTCAGATAGTACCACCAAAAAATGTTGATGTTTTTATGGTAGCTCCTAAAGGACCGGGACATATTGTGAGAAGAGTATACAAGGAAGGTCAAGGAGTACCAGTACTAATAGCTGTAGAACAGGATTACACAGGCAAGTGTAAGGAGATGGCACTAGCTTATGCAAGAGGTATAGGTGGAACTAGAGCCGGTGCTATAGAGACAACTTTCAAAGAAGAAACGGAAACGGATTTATTTGGAGAGCAGGCAGTTCTTTGTGGAGGAGTATCTGAGCTTATAAAAGCTGGATTTGATACATTAACTGATGCGGGATACCAGCCGGAGGTTGCATACTTCGAATGTCTTCATGAGATGAAGCTAATTGTTGACCTTCTTTACGAAGGTGGACTTGAAAATATGAGGTACAGCATAAGTGATACTGCTGAATACGGTGATTACATGACTGGTACTAGAATAGTGAACGAAGATACGAGAAAAGAAATGAAGAAAATTTTGGCTGAAATTCAGGAAGGAAAGTTTGCTAGAAAATGGATTCTTGAAAACCAAGCAGGAAGACCTGAATTTAACGCTATTAAAAATAAAGAATTGGAACATAAACTTACCAGCACAGGTAAAAAACTTAGAGATATGATGTCCTGGATAGAAAAGGAGTAGATGTATGGGTAGCAAATTAGTAAAAGAAGGACTGACGAAAGCACCTCACAGATCCCTTTTTAAAGCATCTGGACTTACAGATGAAGAAATGAGTCGACCTCTAATAGGGGTGGTAAATTCTTTCAACGAAATTGTCCCAGGACACGTTGGGTTAAATGATATAACGGAAGCTGCAAAAAAAGGTGTTCTAATGGCGGGAGGAACTCCGCTGGAATTTCCGGCTATTGCAGTGTGCGACGGAATTGCTATGAACCATGAAGGTATGAAGTATTCTCTATCAAGTAGAGAACTTATAGCCGATAGTATAGAAGCTATGACCATAGCTCACGGACTGGATGGGCTTGTAATTATACCAAACTGTGATAAAAACGTACCTGGATCAATGATGGCAGCAGCCAGAATAAATATACCTGCTATAGTTATAAGCGGTGGACCTATGCTTGCAGGAAGATTTAAAGATAAAGATGTTGATTTAATCAGCGTTTTTGAAGGAGTAGGATCTGTTACCACTAAGGATATGACTATGGAAGATTTAGCAGCATTAGAAAATTCTGCATGTCCTACCTGCGGCTCATGTTCCGGTATGTTTACAGCAAATTCAATGAACTGTATGAG
>DPPH01000101.1:0-4102 GCA_003539375.1 Clostridiales bacterium | reverse complement strand
AGGAAGCTTTTAAAAATGCTCTGGCTGTAGATATGGCCTTAGGATGTTCTACAAACACAGTACTCCATTTAACAGCTATAGCCTACGAAGCTGGAGTAGAAATGGATCTTAATATCATAAATGAAATAAGTAAGGTAACTCCTAATTTATGTAGATTAAGTCCTGCAGGACCTTATCACATAGAAGAACTCGATGCTGCAGGTGGAATATCTGCAGTAATGAAAGAACTAGATAAAAAAGGCTTGATAAATAAAGATATAATTACAGTATCGGGAACTGTCGGAGAAAGAATACAAGGAGCAAATAAAAAAGGGGATAAGATAATTGCATCAGTAGAAAATCCCTATTCACAAACCGGTGGCATACAGGTTCTTTACGGTAACTTAGCACCAGATGGAGCTGTAGTTAAAAAATCAGCTGTAGATGAAAAAATGATGAAAGTAAAAACTACAGCAAAGGTTTTTGAATCGGAAGAAGAGGCTGTTGACGCAATTCTTGGTGGAGAAATTAAACCGGGAGACTGTGTCGTTATAAGATATGAAGGCCCTAAAGGTGGCCCTGGCATGAGAGAAATGCTTACACCTACATCAGCCCTTTCTGGCATGGGACTGGATGATAAGGTATCTTTAATTACCGATGGAAGATTTTCCGGTGGATCTAGGGGAGCAGCCATAGGGCACGTATCCCCAGAAGCTTGTGAAATGGGACCTATAGCTTATGTTAAAGATGGAGATGTAGTAGACATAGATATTCCTGGTGGTAAATTAGATATTTTGGTTTCCAATGAGGAATTTGAGGAAAGAAAAAAAACAATGGATATTAAAGAAACAAATTATAAAGGCTATTTAGGAAAATATGCAAAACTGGTAACATCAGCATCAACTGGCGCAATATGTAGGTAATATTAGAGGGTAGGTTCCTACCCTCTTAATTTTAAGAAAGAATCATAAGAATATGTTTTTTTCTTAAGTTTAAATGATGAATTTGAAAGGAGAAACAATGAAATTATCTGGATCAAAAATTATATTGGAGACTTTAAAAGAAAATAATGTAGATATTCTATTTGGTTATCCTGGAGGAGCAGTAATACCACTGTTTGATGCTCTTTATGATGAGATGGATTATTTTACAAATATAAGAACTGCTCACGAACAGCATATGGTTCATGCTGCAGATGCTTATGCACGTACTACAGGAAAAGTTGGAGTGGCAATAGCAACTTCTGGTCCAGGAGCTACGAATACAGTTACAGGAATAGCAAATGCTTACATGGATTCTGTACCCTTAGTAGTAATAACAGGACAGGTTCCTAATATGCTTCTAGGTAAAGATTCCTTCCAAGAGGTTGATATAACCGGCATGACTTTGCCTATAACTAAACACAATTATCTCGTTAGAAAAGTAGAAGATTTAGCTTATGTAGTAGATGAAGCTTTGAGAGTAGCAGCCGAAGGCAGACCGGGACCGGTGCTTGTAGATGTACCTAAAGATGTATTTTTAGCGGAGACGGAGTACGTAAAGGTAGAAAAAAGAGAAGAAAAGAAGGATAAGACAGTACCTTCCAAAAATTTAATCCAACAAGCCGTTAAATTAATAAATGAATCTAAAAAACCCGTAGTCTATGCTGGAGGAGGAGTACGAATATCTAAAAATGATGAACTTCTCCAGAAATTAGTGGAAAAAAACGATTTACCAACGGCTAACTCTTTTATGGGGTTTGGAACTATACCTAGGGAACACAGACTATCATTAGGTCTTGTGGGAATGCACGGTCATAGGGAAACAAACCTTGCTGTTACTGAAAGTGATCTAATAATAGCAGTAGGAGCTAGGTTTAGTGATAGAGTTATTGGAAAACCCGATGAATTTGCACCTAAAGCTAAAATAATACACATAGATATAGACGATACAGAAGTAGATAAAAACACAAAAGACTGTGTTCCTTTAATAGGAGACATGAAGAGTATTTTAGAACTTCTTTATGAAAAAGTAGAAGAAAACTCAAGAGAAGATTGGCTTCAATCTATACTTAAAGAAAAGGCAGAAGAACCGAAAAAAGATGAATTTGTGCCAAAAAATATAATAGAAAAAGTTAATGAATATTTTAAAGAAGATACTATAGTAGCAACAGATGTAGGTCAACATCAGATGTGGACTGGACAATTTTGGAAATTTAAAAAATCTAATGAATTCGTAACTTCCGGTGGTCTAGGTACCATGGGATTTGGGCTTGGGGCTGCTATAGGGGCTCAAGTAGGAAATCCTGATAAAAATGTGGTCCTAGTTACGGGAGATGCAAGTTTTAGGATGAATGCAGTAGAGCTTTTGACAGTATCAAGATACAAACTGCCTATAAGAATGGTGATGCTTAACAATCACGCCTTAGGTATGGTTAGACAGTGGCAGAGAATGTTCAGTAATAGTAGATACTCCGAGACAGATACCTATGATAATGTAGATAATGTGAAGTTAATGGATGCTTACGGAATAAAAGGATATAAAATTAATACAATAGAGGAATTAGACAAGATTTTAGACGATACTAAAGAATTGAAGGAAGCAGTTTTTATAGAATGTTTAATAGATAATGATGAATCTGTTTATCCTATAGTTCCTCCTGGAAGACCTATAAACGAGCTTTTATTAAACGGTTAAAACAAAAACTCCAGAAAGATTTTACTTACAATCTTTCTGGAGTTTTTTTATGAATCTATTTCTTTTATACCGTCTACGGTTTTTAATCCTTCTATAATATCCACTGGTGTTGCAGTGATGGGAAGCCTTAATACCATTTTAAGTCTGAGAGATTCTACCTGTTCATCGTGAATTGAGATTTGTTTTATTTGAACATTTTCATTTCCCAGGTAGGTACCGATAGCTCCTATTTGACCGGGGTGGTTTGTACATAAGATATTTAATCTTATCTCGTGGCGTCTGTTTACTAGAAGGCGATTTATCTTTTGGAAAAAAACAAGAGAAAACATAACGATAGCTGTTGTAAATACAGCTGGAAGTAAAAATCCAGCACCGCAGGCCAAACCTATACCGGCGGTTGCCCACAAACTAGCAGCAGTAGTAAGTCCTCTTACACTTACTCCTTCTTTTATGATAGTTCCGGCACCAAGAAAACCAATACCGCTAACCACCTGAGCTCCCAATCTAGCAGCGTCAGTATCGGGATAGTTTTGTGCTAGATAAATACCGGTTATCATAATAAGAGTAGATCCTGTACCTACAAGGATGTGAGTTCTCAACCCAGCAGGACGATTGATACCTTCTCTTTCCAGTCCGATAATACCGCTTAGCAGAAAACCTACAAATATTCTTAAAAATATTTCACCTAAAGTTAAATGCATATAATCACCCCTTCTATACTATTTTTCCCACCTTAAGTCCTTGCCGTAAAATTTGCAACCTATGTAGTTATTTAAAATTCTAGATACAATCCTATCTGTATAATTTCTACCTAGATTTTCAATAGATAAGTTTGTAGAAATAATGGTGTTTTTTCCAGAGATCAACCGGGAATTTACTATATTGAATAACTCGGTTTTAGTAAAAGAATTATTTGATTCTGTTCCTAAATCATCAATTATCAACAGATCAGCATCAAAAAGCATCTGATAATTTATTTTGTCCATATCATTATCCTGATTATTTCTGAACTTATAGTTACTTATAACTTCAAACATTTTAAAAGATGTTTGGTAAACTACTGTGTAACCTTCATCTATTAATTCTTTTGCTATACAGTTGCACATAAAGGTTTTACCTAGACCCGTACCTCCATAAAACAGTAAATTATCTTTGGTTTTTTGAAAATCAAGGGTAAATTTTTTGCTTTCTTTATATATGTTTTTCATATTCTCTTTTGGAGATAATTTTTCGCCAGGATATACTTCTTCACTGAATATATCTATATTGAAGGTGTCGAAATTTTCCTTCTTAAGCATGTGCTCCATATTTGACATTTTATAAAGCTGGTTGATTATTTCTTGCTTAAAGCAGATACATCTTTCCCCATTTTGCAGATATCCTGTATCCTTGCAAATTTCACATTCGTAGGAAGGTTCTAGGTAGTTTAGAGGAATACTGTTATCCT
>DPPH01000107.1 GCA_003539375.1 Clostridiales bacterium | reverse complement strand
CATCATCTATAGAACCAACTCTAGTAATAATTTTATCTGTTGTAGTGGGAGTAATTTTACTAACTGTGATGCTACCTATGATCCAAATCATGTCATCTATTGGCTAGTTAAGAGGTGTTTTTTATGAGAAAGTTAATTAAATCTTTAGATTCCCAGACATTAGTAACAGTAATAATATTAGTTATTATTATTTTAGTTAGCTTTCAATCGATTGATAGTATTTCGTCACAAACTCAAGATCGAAGTAGTGCAATAGAATCAGTAATTTTTAAAGCTGCTGTACAGTGTTATGCTCTTGAGGGAAGCTATCCTCCTAATTTAGAATATTTATCAGACAATTACGGCATAATAATAGACGAGGATCAATATTTTTACTTTTATGAGTCTAAAGGTGCTAATTTATCTCCTAAAATTGAAGTAATAAAAAGGTAGGTGGTAACTGTGAAAAAAATTAAATCTACTTACGGACGTACTATGACTGAAGTTATAATCGTAATGGTATTATTAATTTTATTTTCTGTATCGGCATTAACTCTTGTTGCCACAGGATCAGATTCTTATGTGAATATAATCAATAAAAACGAAACTAATTCTAATTTAAGAGTAGCCCAATCCTACATCCATACAAAGCTTCGTCAAAATTTTGAAAGAAATGCAGTGTATTTAAAAAAATTTCCGGATGTAGATGGAAATTGTCTTGTTATAAAGGATGGATATTCAAATGTATCTTATGAAACAGTGATTTTTTTACATGAAGGACAAATCAAAGAATCTCTCCTTATAGATGGGGTTGATTTCAATCCAGAAGAAAGTTTTCCAATAATTGAAGTAGATTCTCTTGAATTTAAAATAATGGATGATGGAAGACTTTTTTTTGAAACAGTAATTAATCAAAATGGAAGTACTGATAAGTTAAGTAGTTATTTTAATTTATTAACTAGATAGAGGTGGTAATATGAATCTACCTATAAAAAAAACAAAAAATGTTTTGAATACTAAGGGTTTTACTATTGCAGAATTAATCATTTCAGTAGGTACATTAGCTATTCTTGGTGTACTAATTCTACTTTTTTTTATGAGTTCTAAAGATGTTGGTTTGAGAACTAAAGATCTTGATAATAGTGTGTATCATATAAATAATATTGTAGAATCTATTAAATCAAATTCTTGGTCTCAAGAACCCCTTAATAATTTTGAATTATTAAGTACAAGTAGTGAAGCAGCATCCCTAACATCGGTCTACGATGAAAATTGGAGTTATGCCGACGAAAAGGAAGCTTTATTTAGAACAAATATTACTTTTAAAAAAAGAAATGAATATAAAAACAAAGCTTTATACGATGTTAGTATTGAAGTTATAAGACTGGAAAACTATTTTAGGAGTGATGAGGCTTATCCAGTTATACATACTATAGAAACAATTTTATACATTCCTAACATTGATGAGGAGTTAATACTATGAGATATATCAAAAACAAAAAAGGTAGTTCTAGTATTTTAGTAGTAGTAACTTTCACCATGCTTGTTATATTCAGTTTGCTCGTTATGATATCTTCTTACTCTGACTATAAGCTTGCTCAGAAAAATTCTGAAAATACTGAAGCATATTATAAACTATCCGGTCAAGCAAATGAATTTTGGTACGATATAGAATCTATCATTTCTAATAATTCTTCAAAGAATCCAGAGGAAATTATAAAAGAACTTTATAAATATGACTCCAGTGTATTTGTAGAAATAAATGACAATAGTTTAGTCATATCTAGAACTTTTTTCAATAACAAAAACAAAGAATTATATATAGAGCTTTTATATAATAAAAATAATAAGGAAATACAATTGTTAGCTTTAAAAGAAATTCCTAAAGAATTTGAATATGAGGACATAGACTTTGAAGATGTGGAGGTAATTAATCAATGATAGATATTAACGATTTACTAAGAATTTCAGTGGAAAAAAATGCTTCTGATATTTTTATCACAGTAGGTATCCCACCTACTTTAAAAGTTGACGGAAGTTTAGTTAAATTAGATCATCCTAAACTAAGCCCTGAAGATACAGAAAGTTTAATCAAAAAACTTTTTAAACTAGATGAGCACTATGAAGAATATCTAAAATACGGAGACAAGGATTTTTCGATTTCCTTGAAAGGTGTAGGAAGATTTAGAGTTGATGTATATCAGCAAAGGGGATCTATGGCTGCAGCTATAAGAGTACTTAAATTTGAAACAAACAATATTAAAGATCTTCGTATACCTGATACAGTTTTAGATTTTTACAAAAAAACAAAAGGCCTGGTCCTGGTGACAGGACCCACTGGAAGCGGTAAATCTACTACCATTTCAGCTATACTGGACCTCATCAATAAAAATAGAGATTGTCATATAATAACTATCGAAGATCCTATTGAACACCTTCATAAACATGACAAGAGTATAGTTGATCAAAGAGAAGTAGGAATAGATTCTAAAAGCTACAAAGGTGCCTTAAGATCGGCTCTTAGACAGGCTCCTGATGTAATCTTCATTGGAGAAATGAGAGACTATGAGACTATTTCAATAGCTTTAACTGCAGCTGAAACAGGCCATCTAGTTTTTTCAACTCTTCACACTATAGGCTCAGCAAAAACTATTGATAGAATAGTAGATGTTTTCCCTGCTAACCAACAGCAGCAGGTAAGGGTACAGTTATCAACCGTATTAGAGGGTGTGATTTCTCAGCAACTAATCCCTTCGGAAGATTTCGGGAGAATCCCTGCTTTTGAAATATTAATTGCTACACCAGCTGTAAGAAATATGATAAGAAGTGGTAAGGTGCCACAAATAGAAGCAGCAATACAGACTGGTCGTTCGGAAGGAATGGTAAGCATGGATGTAAGTCTAGCTGAATTATATAAAAAGAAACTAATTTCCAAGGAAAATGCTGAATTATATAGTGTAAATGTTGAAGCTTTAGAAAGATATATAGATGATTAATTTAT
>DPPH01000220.1:6737-9998 GCA_003539375.1 Clostridiales bacterium | reverse complement strand
TTTATTCATATACCTTATATTCATAGTAGTCTCCTTGTCGTATTTACTTACTATTTCTTCTAAAACTTCAGCAGATAATTCTACAACCTTTAAACATCCATCTACTTCGTCTCTGTATTTTTCTTTTAATAATTCACAGTTGTCAGTTCCTAGTTTTTTCTCGAATTCTCTGTAAAAATCAGCAATTATTTCTTTTCTTCTGTCTTTATCGATTGATTTATCTCCGGTAAACATTACTCCCAAAGCAGCTACTGCTCCCGTTAGAGCACCACATACGCTTTCAACTGCCATTCCTCCTCCAAAGGCGGACATAGTCTTTAGAGCGTCTTCGCTCAAGTTTAAATCGTATTCCTCATTGGCACCGTAGAGCATTGATTCAGCGCAGTTGAGATCGTTTTCTTCTGAGTAGTATTTCATTACCTTATCTGTTAGCATATACTTCTCCTTTCAAAAAAAATTTCCATTTCATTATGACTATTATATCAATAGGTTATATTTTCATCAATTAATATATTATTATGTTTTTGTACTAAAAAATCGCCTCATGTTGGGCGATTTTTTGTTAAGGCTTAATCTTATATAATTGACTAATGCTGGTATAGTCCAGATCCTGGTATTCAGTAGCTTCTTTAAACATGTTATACACTAACTCCGCTATCGGCAGAGTAGAATTCCCTCCTGAATCAATGGCTATTTTAATGTCCTTTTTCATGAGGCTCATTTTGAAATTAGGCTCATAATCATTATTCCTAATCTTATTAAATTTCTTTTCTAAAGAATTAGAACTTCCTGAACTATTAGTTATAACATCATACATAATTTCCAGATCTATTCCATTCTGATTAGCCACCGCTAATCCTTCAATAACAGCAACTGTATTGATTGCATTCAACATATTGTTAATTGATTTTAAAATCTTCCCTTTTCCCAAGCTTCCTATGTAATAAATCTTCTCTCCTAAGCATTTCAGAACCTCTTGTATCTCATCCAAGGTATCTTTATCTCCTGCTCCAAATATTGTTAGAGTACCTTTTTGTGCTCCAGGTATGCCTCCACTAACTGGAGCGTCTAACACTCTAGTGCCTTTTTCTAAGTAGTATTTTTCAACTTCAATAATTGCACTAGCAGAACATGAGGTCATATCTAAAATAATAGTTTTTTCCCCTACAGCATCTAATACTTCTTTATTTAAGTAAACTTCTCTTAACTCTTTGTCAGCAGGTAATACACTTATGATTAGATCCACGTCTTTTACAACTTCCACAATATTTGACTTATATTTTCCTCCTAATGCAATAAGTGCATCAATTCTATCCATAGATTTTTTATTGTCGCTGTGTTTAGTTATATGAACTTGGTATCCTGCTGCTAAAAGATTTTTAGCCATAGGAAATCCCATTGAACCTAAACCTATAAATCCAATTTTCTTTATTAACATTTGGTAAACCTCCTTATAAATATGACTACTAGGATTTAACTTGTCTTATAACATCTAGTTCTTTTCCGTCTCTGTATATTACTCTAGCGACTATCTTATCTTCAGTTTCAGCTTTTTTAGCCTTACCTGCTATTTTCTCTCCCATTGCTTTTAGTTCTTCTATCTCTACAATAGGTAAGCCTGCAGTTTTTAATTTATCTTTTAAATCTTGTCTCTTTGGATTTACCGCTATACCCCTTTCAGTAACTAGTACGTCCACAGTACTACCTGGTGTGGTAATTGTATGTACTCTATCCACTACTATAGGAAGTCTCGCTCTAAATAAGGGAGCTACTATCATACACAGTTTTGATTCTGCAGCAGTATCACTGTGTCCTCCTGAACCTCCCATTATGTATCCATTGGAGTCTGTATGTACATTTACATTGAAGTTGGTATCTATTTCTGTTGCCCCTAAAATAACTATGTCTAAATTTTTAATAACCGATGATTTTGAATCTGGATTTGCATAGTGTGATGCTGATATTTCCTGGTGGTTTGGATTTCTTTTTAAGGATTTTACAGCTTCTATATCAAAGCACTGTACATCCATAAGTTTTTCAAACAATCCTTCTTCTAAAAGATTGACCATGTATCCGGTTATTCCTCCCATACAAAAACTTCCCTTAATGTTTTTTTCCTTTAGGAGGGATTTAAGGTAGTAAGCTGTAGCTAATGAAGCTCCTCCCGCACCAGTTTGGAAGGAAAGTCCATTTTTTAGGAGTCCAGAATGTTCTATGACCTTTGATGCATACCTTGCAATAGAAAGACCAACAGGATCTCTCGTGATTTGAGTGCTCCCCGAGACTATTCCATTTGGGTCTCCTATAGAATCTATTTCTACCACATAATCTACGTGGGTTTCATCAATGGATATAGGAGAAGCCGGATAGTCTACAAGATTGTCTGTAACTGCAACTACTTTATTAGCATATTGAGCGTCTACATAAGTATAACCCAAAGAACCGCAGGCTGCCGGGCCATCAACACCGTTCATATTACCTTCTTTGTCGCAGGTAGGAGCAGCAATGAAAGCTACATCTATTTTAATTTCACCATTTTCAATAGCTCTAGGTCTTCCTCCGTGGGAATGAAAGATCGCAGGTTCATCCATAATGCCTTCTGATATTGCCTCAGCTACAGGCCCTCGCATGTAATTTGCTGTAACGCCGGTAACTACCTTTCTTTTCATAAGGTCGATTAAAGGCTCGTGTATTGGGAATATGGAGCTTGGTGCAATTTTTATATCTTTGTACCCCATTTCATCGATGGTTTTCATTACTTTATTTAGTACAAAGTCTCCATTTCTCAGATGGTGGTGAAAAGATACAGTCATACCATCTTTAAGTTCACATTTTTTTATGGCTTCTTCAAGAGAATTAATAACTTTACTCATTTATACTACCTCCCATTACACTTTTGTATATTTCCAAGACGTGGTTTGCTCTATTTACTATAGGTGCATCAATCATTTGTCCTTTCATAGAGATTACACCTCTACCTTCTTTTTCTGCCCTATTTATAGCTTCGATGACTTCTTTTGCAAATTCAATCTCTTCTTCTGAAGGCGTAAAGACTTTATTTATAGTTTCAACGTGCCTTGGAGATATAGAAGCTTTGCCGTCAAATCCCATGTCCTTTGCAAATTGGGCATCTTTTTTAAGTCCTTCTTCATCATCTATATCTGTATAAGGAGTATCTATAGCTTGTATTTCAGAAGCCTTTGCTGCTATTACTATTCTAGACCTGCTGTAAAAGATTTCATCTCCTGATTTAGTTCTCTT
>DPPH01000220.1:1937-6429 GCA_003539375.1 Clostridiales bacterium | reverse complement strand
CCCAGAGATGTTTCTATAATAGGAATTATTTTAATAGTTTTATCTTCTATGCCCATGTCTTTTTCTATTTTACTTATGTATTCACATATTTTTACGATATCTTCCGCCCTTTCAATTTTAGGAGGCATAATTACATCGGGGAGTGCGGGTATTATCTGGTCTAAATCTTTTTTCCAGAAGTCGGTGTTTAGTGCATTTATTCTTACTATTACTTCTGTTTTTCCGTAATCTAAATTTTTCAGTGCATTTCTTACTAGAATTCTTGCTGAATCTTTTTCCGTTAAGGAAACTGCATCTTCCAAGTCAAAAATAATACTATCTGCTCCCAACACTCCTCCGTTTAGAAGCATACCGGGATTGTCCCCAGGAATAAAAAGCATGGTTCTTCTAACTTTTGACATTATTTTCCCTCCTTCAGCCTAAGTATGGCTGTCTCTATACGGGCTTTGATGGTACAGTCTAAAGCACCCATATCCTGAATTTTAATATTTCCCTCTTCAATATTAAATTCTTCCAGCATTTCACGGACTATTTCTTCTATCTGATCTCCAAATTGTTTTTTTACAATGCTGCTAAGGTCTATTTCTACTTTATTGTTTGATGATGGGCTTAAAGTTATTAGTACATCATTGGATTCTAATGTTCCTGCTATTGCTGTTCCTTGTATTTTCATATCAACGCTCCTATATTAGATTTTGTTAATAAAACTATTTTATATTTTTATTTATATAATATTGTTTTATACCTCCGGCTTCCATCATTTCAAGGACAAATTCTGGAAGTTTTTCTCCTTTTAGTATCTTGTTTTTAGTTATGTTTTTTACGATTCCTTCTTCCAGGTCTATTTCTAGCTTATCTCCTGCTTCTACAAATTCCTTTATTCCCTGACATACCATCAAGGGAAGTCCTAAGTTGATAGAGTTTCTGTAAAATATCCTTCCAAAGGATTCGGAAATTACAGCTCCAGCTCCTATTGTTTTAAGAGTGATAGCTGCATGTTCTCTACTGGAACCGCAGCCAAAATTTTTGTCGGCAATTATTATGTCTCCCTTGCTGTATTTTTCTAAAAATTTTGGATCTGCCCCTTCCATTGCATGTTTTGCTATGTCTTCTGGTTTTACAAGTTCAAGGTATCTCCCGGGGTATATTTGATCCGTATCAATATTTTTGCCAAAGGTATGGGCTTTCCCACTTATTATTTTATCCAACTACCTTTCCTCCTTCAATGTTTTTTTACTTGAAATTTTTCCGTTTACAGCTATTTCTCCTGCAGTAGCCGGCGATACTAGATAAATATCTGCTTCAGTGCTTCCCATTCTGCCGGGGAAATTACGGCTGGAAGTTGTTGCACAAACTTCTCCAGGGGCTAGTAATCCCTGATGAGTTCCTAAGCAAGGTCCACATCCTGGACTTGAAAAAGTTGCTCCTGCTTTCATTAAAGTTGACACATATCCTTTTTCAATAGCCTTTTCCATTACTTCCTTTGATGCTGGTATAATCAATAGACGAGTTTTACTGTGGACACTTCTTCCATTCATAGCTTTTACCGCTGCTTCAATATCTTCAAGTCTTCCCCCAGTACATGTACCTATAAATACCTGGTCTACCTTTACATCTTCAACCTTATCCATATCTCTACCGTTGTCAACACTGTGAGGAACTGCTACTTGAGGTTTTAGGTCACTTACATCGAAGGTATATTCTTTTGAATATTGATAATCTTCATCTGTATACTCTACCTTGAAATCTTTTCCTGTTCTTTCTTTTACATACCTAAATGTAGTTTCATCTGGTTTGATATATGATGTTTTAGCTCCCATTTCTACGGTCATATTACATAAAACCATTCTTTCTGCTATACTCATGTTTTTAACTGTTTCTCCCGTAAACTCCACCCCTTTATATACAGCTCCGTCGGTACCTAGTTTACTTATTATATATAGTATAACATCTTTCGCCATTACTCGCGGATTTAGTTTTCCTGTTATTTCTATTTTTATCACTTCCGGCACCTTAAACCAAAGTTCTCCCGTAAGCATAATTGTAGCCAAGTCTGTAGCTCCTACACCTGTTCCAAAGGCTCCAAAAGCTCCGTGGGTAGTAGTATGAGAATCTGTAGCAACCAAGACCATTCCCGGCCAAACTAAGCCCTTTTCAACCATAACCTGGTGGCAAACACCTTCGTTGATATCGTAAAGTTTTTCGATTCCCTGGTCGTAGCAAAATTCTCTCATTTCTTTTTGGTTAGATGCCGTTTGTATTGAAGGGGCTGGAGCATAGTGGTCTAGTATAAAGGTGATTTTATCAGGGTCGTTAACCCTTTCTCCACCCATCTCATAAAAAGATTTAATTGTTTGTAGGTATAGGTCGTTTACTTCTGCTAAATCTACTTTAGCATTTACTATTTCTCCTGCTGATACTGAATCTCTGCCGGCAGCTTTTGCTAAAATTTTTTCTAATGCGTGCATTTTATCCTCCTATGGATATGACAAAAGAACAGATGAAAACCATCTGCTCTTTATCTTTTTTATTTTAGTGTTAATTTATACGAATAATTTCAGTAAGGCTGTTGCCAGGATGATTATAAAGGCTCCTCCTAAACGGGATGAAATCTGAGCAAATGGCATTAATACCATACGATCTGATGCTGAAAGTACTGCAACGTCTCCAGTTCCTCCCATATTAGCCATACATAATCCAGCTGTTATAGCTGATTCTATTGGGTAGAATCCAAAGATTCTTCCTACTAGTCCTGCTCCCAGTACTGCACCTATAAGTGTTACTGCAACTAGTATTACATACTGAATTGTGAAAGCACTTATTATTGCTGCTAAGTCTGTGTAAGCAACTCCTATACCAACTAATAGTGCCGGAGTTAGGTTAGCCATAATAAATCTAAACCACTGGAAAGCTCCTTCTTCATATTTTTCAGGAAGTAATCCTAAGGCTTTTACTACTGCTACTGATATTATCATAAGTGCATAGTAGTGAAGAGGGATGAATTTACCTAATATTCTACCCCATGCAAAGAATGTAGTTGACATTAAAAGTCCAATTCCCATTAATTTATATTCAATCTTTGCTTCTGTTGTTTTATCAACTTCTAAAGAATCATCATCTTGAGCTATAAGAAGTTTTCCATTTCCTGTTAGGTTTTTTCTTGATTTTCCTAATTTATCCAATAACCCTGCTATTACTATAGCCATTGCATTACCAAGAGCCAAGGCAGGTATCATTCTAGATAACATAGCTGTTGTGTCCATATTTAGTGTAGAACCAAATATTTCTGAAAGGGGAACTGCTCCTGCTCCCATTCCACCACCCATGATTGGGATTCCGATGTAAAGCATTGCTTCCTGTGCTCCGTAACCTATTAAAGCTCCAACTAAGGCTACAAGTCCTAAAGCTACTGCTACTCCACCAAGTATAGCCGGTAAGTATCTAACAGCTGCTTTTATTAAAAGTTTTCTGCTCATTCCTAAAATACTTCCTGTTATTAGAGCTGCTATATAGAAGTTAAGGAATCCTTCAGCTTTCATAAAGTTTGTCATTATTTCGCCGGAAGCTTCAGGTAGTATTCCATAAGTAACTAATATTGCTGATCCAAATATTACTACGATTGGTCCTCCGCCGAAAAAGTCTTTAACTATAGGAGTTTTATTACCGATTTCATTTAGAATTGCACCTACTATCATCATTAATGGAAAAGCACCTATCATTCCTGTTGGTAATACTCCTAAATATGTTGCTGCTATTACTACTAGTGTTAATACTCCAAAAAGTCCTAATGGAAGGCCCATAATTTTATAACCTTCTTTTTCTTGAATCTTAGTTTCTGTTTGTGCAGACATTTAATTTCCTCCTCTTAAAATATTTATAATTATATTCTTGCTACACCTGTTTCTCTAGCTGCTTTCGATACTGCCTTTGCAACTTCTTCAGCAATTCTTTTATCTAATGCATCAGGGATTACATAATCTTCATTAAGGTCTTCTTCTTTGATGATGTTTGCAATTGCATAAGCTGCTGCTAGTTTCATTTCTTCATTTATATCAGTTGCCCTTACATCTAGTGCACCTCTGAATATTCCAGGAAAGGCAAGAACATTGTTGATTTGATTTGCAAAATCTGATCTTCCAGAACCGTATACTCTACATCCTGCATTTAATGCTTTTTCCGGCATTATTTCCGGTGTAGGATTTGCCATAGCAAGTACTATAGAATCATTATTCATAGATTTAATCATTTCTTCATCTACTACATCTCCAACAGATACTCCTATAAATACGTCGGCTCCTACCATTGCGTCTTTTAGGGTTCCCTGCTTCTTATCTTTGTTAGTCATCTTAGCTAACTCTTCTTTGTACCAGTTGTTTCTTTCATTTCCTTCATAAACGATACCCTTTGAGTCGCATAGAAGAATATCTTCTGCTCCTAAACTTATAAGCATTTTTATGATAGACCCACCAGCTGCTCCTGCTCCGTTAACAAC
>DPPH01000220.1:0-1663 GCA_003539375.1 Clostridiales bacterium | reverse complement strand
CCTGCTGATGTAACTACTGCTGTACCGTGCTGGTCGTCGTGGAACACAGGGATGTCTAGTGCTTCTTTTAATTTGTTTTCTATTTCTACACATCTCGGTGCTGAAATATCTTCCAGATTTATTCCACCAAAGGTAGGTGACAATCTCTTTACAGTTTCAACTATTTCATCAACATCATTTGTGTTTAGACATATTGGGAAAGCATCTACTCCAGCAAATTCTTTGAATAGAACTGATTTTCCTTCCATAACAGGCATTGCCGCCTCTGGTCCTATATCTCCTAATCCTAATACTGCAGATCCGTCTGTAACTACTGCTACCAGATTTCCCTTAGATGTATACTTGTATACATCTTCCTTATTTTCATTTATTTTTCTGCAAGGTTCTGCTACCCCTGGAGTGTATGCTATACTTAAGTCGTCTCTGTTTTTTACTTCAACTTTTGATACTACTTCGATTTTACCTTTTAATTTTTCATGAACTTTTAAACTTTCTTCTGAATAATTCAAAACGTTTTCTCCTTTCACGATACCCTATTTATTTACTTTACTTATATTAACAGATTATTAATATAAAAAAAACATTTAGAAATTAACCTAAATGTTTAATAAATAAAAAAAATTATGTTATTTTTTTAACGTTATCCTATGATTTTATATAAATGACAGGGTCTTCCTATAGACCCGTATTCTACTTCTACCCTAACTTCCCCAATTTCTTCCAAATACTCCAGATATTTTCTTACAGTTACCTTGCTGAATCCTAGAGCATCTGCTACTTGATCACTGGAATGAAACCTATCCTTGTTTTCCTTCATATAGTTCTTGATTTTCAGCAGGGTATTTTTATGAAGTCCCTTTTGTATTTTGTTTTTTTCTTTAGTTTTTTCTTTTGAAGTTATCTTATCAATTTCTTTTTGATCTATTTCTTTAAGGTTATTTAGAAGCTGGTATCTTTTTAGATATTTGTCTAAAGATTCCTTAAGTCTTTCAAATTGAAATGGTTTAACTAAGTAATCTACTGCCCCTAATTTTAAGGCTGTATCTATTTTTTCTGCATCCTTAGCTGCAGTTACTAAGATAACGTCTGTTTTTAGTGAAATAGAACGAATTCTTTTAAGAAGGGATAAACCGTCCATTTTAGGCATGTAAATATCTAGTATGATTAGGTCTATAGTTTTATTTTTTAAGTAGTCTAGGGCCTCTTCTCCCGACCCTGCTAAAGCTTTAACACTGAATCCTTCTATCCTTTCCACATATCTTCTATTTAGGTCTAGTACCATTGCATCATCGTCAACTATCATAACATTAATCATTTCTATCACCTTTCACCAAAAGAACTTCTATCGTAGTTCCTTCATTAAATTTAGAAGTAATATCTATACTTCCCTTTAAGCTTTCTACCGCTCTTTTAACAAGGTCCAACCCAACCCCTTGACTTCCTACCTTGGTTGAATATCCTCTTTTGATTACTTTATCTTTATCTTCTTCTTTTATTCCTACTCCTGTATCCTTAACTTGTATATTTATTTCCTTTTCACTTTCAGTTACTTTTAGGGTAACCTTTTTAAAATCTTTATGGGATTTTGCTGTGGCTTCCATAGCATTTTCTATTAAATTTCCTAATATTGTTATTAAAGCATTGCTTATTATTATGTCCTCGG
>DPPH01000029.1 GCA_003539375.1 Clostridiales bacterium | reverse complement strand
AGGTGAAAAAACCTATGGAACTAAAGAAATAGGGGATGTTATTTGTAAATACATATAAGAATAATAATATTGGATACATTGTTTTTTAATTAAAGCAATGTATCTTTTTTATTAAGTTATTCCTGCATATCCTAACTTTATTTAACCATCTTTATAATATTTAACAGATTCTAATATACCACAAACACTCTTCAGAAATTATTAATTTTGAATAGCAGTTTTGAAACATAAAAAACCTATTAAATTCAACATAAAATTCAATGATTCATAATCAATAGTTTGTTAATCATATTAAATATTAATTAAATATGTAGATACTTAGTTTGAAGAAAAAAAGTTTTAAGAGTATAATAAAATAAAATATTTTTTAAAACTTATGGGAAAATTGATTGATAAGAATAATTAAAAGAGAATATAATATTTTTAATATTTGCAAATTATGCCGTTAGTAAAAATAAAAAGTAAGGGGGGCTTTGTTATGAATGACAAAATTAATAAAGATATAATTCCAGATATAGCTAAACTAATTATTGACCATCTTAATGGCGTAGTTATAACCGATGCAGAAGGCAGATATATTTATGTAAATGAAAAATGGTCTAAAATGATGGGTGGTATAGAATTAGAAGATATAAAGGGCAAATATGTGAAAGATTTAGTACCTGAAACAAAAATAGACTACGTATTAAAAACAAGAAAACCTGTCACTGGCCATGTCATAATAGCAAAGGGTCCATCTAAAGCAGAAGCTTTTTCTACATATCTACCAATTATTAAAAATGGAGAGTTAATAGCTGGGTTTATACATGTTATTTTTAAAGGAATGGAAGAAGCTATGGATTTTTCCTTTAAAGTAAATAGTATGGCTCATGAAATAAAGTTCTACCAGGAAGAATTAAGGAGCATAAGAGGAGCAAAGTACGGAATTAATAACATAATCGGAGAAACTAAAGAAATTAAAAAAATGAGAGAACAAATAAGATATGCTGCAAGATCAAATTCAACTGTATTAATAGAAGGTGAAACAGGAACGGGAAAAGAGTTAGTTGCACATTCCATTCATGATTTAAGCACTAGGTATTCTGGTAACTTTGTAAAAGTAAACTGTGCAGCAATACCAAGTGAACTTTTGGAATCTGAATTTTTTGGATATGAAGAAGGTTCATTTACTGGAGCAAAAAAAGGTGGCAAGAAAGGTAGGTTTGAAATGGCTAATGGAGGAAGTTTGTTTTTTGACGAAATAAACCAAATGCCTCTTTACTTACAACCTAAACTTTTGAGAGCATTACAAGAAAAAGAAATAGAAAGAATCGGTGGAAAAGAAAGCATACCTGTCGATATAAGAATTATTGCTGCTTCAAATGTATCTTTAGAAAAATTAGTACAAAGGAAAAAATTCAGAATGGATTTATTCTATAGATTAAATGTTTTGAAAATAGTAATACCACCTCTAAGAGAAAGAAAGGAAGATATACCTTTAATAGTTGAAAATTTAATTGATAAACTAAACTATCAATTAGGCATGAATGTTCCTGGAATCTCAGAGGAAGCTAAAAACAAATTTGTAGAAATAAAATATGATTGGCCAGGAAATATAAGAGAACTTCAAAATGTTGTAGAAAGAGGAATGAATAAATCTTGGGGTAAAATACTAGAATGGGAACACTTCAGAGAATATTTTGAAAATAAAAAAACAGAACATAAGAAGCTTTGTGTTGATGATAATGAATCCTCTATAAAAGAAATGAAAGAAATTTTAGAGAAAAAAACAATAATTAAAACACTAAAAAATTGTGATTATAATAAGACAAAAGCTGCTAAAGTTTTAGGTATATCTAGAACTGCTTTATATAAAAAGTTTAACAAGTATGATATTGAAGACTATTAAATATGTAAACTTAAGTTTACGTAAAGAAACGTTTTCACAAATATCTTCAAATATGAATTTTGAACATTTCATATAAGAAAAATAAAAAATATTGCAAACTAAAGTTTACATTCAATAAATATATAAAAGTCTAGTAGATAGCTTAAATGCTTAATATTACTAGGCTTTAATTTATTTCTAAATATGGCATACAAATTGCATTTAGTAAAGATGAGACGGAAAGATAAGGAAAGGAGGGATTTAAATCAAGACATATATACAGGAAGCAGTAAGATTACCAATAGGTAAATTCGGTGGTTCGTATAAAGAAATTTTGGCACAAGATTTAGGAGCCATGGTCTTAAAAGAGTGCATAAAAAGGGCAAAGGTTGATAAAGAAAAAATTGATGAAGTAGTTATAGGCAATATTATGCAGTACGATCCTAAAGGTAATCCAGCTAGAGAAGCCGCACTAAAAGCAGATATACCTATTGATATACCAGCATTTACTATAAATAAAAATTGTGGTTCATCAATGAGAGCTGTGAATCTAGCATCTTCTCTTATAAAAGCTCGAGAAGGAGACATATATCTTGCTGCTGGTATGGAAAACATGACGCGATGTCCCTATTTATTAAGAAAGGCAAGATTTGGTTATAGAATGGGCGATGGAGTAATAAGTGATTCTTTAACAGACGGTCTAGTAGGTATGGGTATGACTGCTGAAAGATTAGCAGAAAAATATAATATCTCAAGAAAAGAACAAGATGAATTTGCTTATGAAAGTCAAAGAAAAGCCAAAGAAGCAGCAGATTCCGGCGTATTTAAAGAAGAAATCTTACCTATAAAAATAGAGACGAGAAAAGAATCTTATATTTTATCAGATGATGAAGGAGTAAAGTATGATTCTAGTATAGAAGGGCTAAGTAATTTAAAACCTGTTTTTAAAGAAAAAGGAACAGTCACAGCAGGAAACTCTTCTACGATTAACGACGGTGCTGCAGCAATTTTAGTAGTTTCGGAGACAGCATTAAACAAGTTTCAAAACCGGCCACTAGCAGAAATAGTATCATATGCATCTGTAGGATGCGATCCAAAAATAATGGGAATTGGGCCAGTACCAGCTACAAAAAAAGCACTTAAAATAGCAGGGTTAAACATTGAAGATATTGATTTAATAGAATTAAACGAAGCCTTTGCAGCTCAATCATTAGCAGTGATAAAAGAATTAAATCTTGACATGAGAAAAGTTAATCTTTATGGTAGTGGTATTTCTCTAGGACATCCAGTAGGTGCAACAGGAGCGATAATTATTACTAAATTAGCATATCAACTAAAAAGATTAAACAAAAAGTACGGTTTGGCAACTATGTGCATAGGTGGCGGACAAGGAATAGCAATAGTAATAAAAAATACTCAGTTTAAATAATAGAACTAATTTCCGTCTTAAAATAAAAATTTATTAGTACTTTAAAAATTGAAAGGAGTGATTTAATTGACTATCAGTGGAACGCTCATAATTATGTTTGCAGTATTTGCGGGAATATTACTTTACGGAGGATATGTAACTAGAAAGTGGATTAATGATTCAGATGATTACTTACTTGCAGGTAGAGAAGTGAGTCTTGTTATCAACGTATTTGGAGTTGCTGCAATAGGTTTTGCAGGTACTTCGATAGTATTGTGTCCAGGGTTTACTGTATTGTTTGGATTAAAAGGAGGACTAACCTTTGGGGTTGCTTACCTTATAGCAGGCCTTATGATGTATGGAATCATATTTGCAAAATTCATAAGAAGATGTGGAGCACAAACATTACCAGAATGGCTTGAAATGAGATTTGATAGTAGAACGAGAACGGTAGTTACTATAACGACTGTTTTAGGGCTTTTAGGTATATTAGCTAATAATGTGGTATCTATGGCTATTACAGTATCAGGTTTTACTGAGTGGAATTATCTTGTAACAACTTCAATTGTATATGCACTATTTTTGATTTTCACATATGCAGGAGGATTTTGGGCAGTAACATTGACTGACTTTATGCAAATGATGATTGGATTAATAGCTTTGCCTACATTGCTATTTTCACTTATGGCAAAATTCGGAGGATTAGGTGCATCAATTGCTAATTGGCCAGGTCCTGGTGGATTATTAAATACTGGAATATCAGGAGCATCAATGCCTGGATTAGCATTAAAATATCCTAGTGTTCTAACGATGTTCTTATTATTTGCTATGTTTCTAGTTTGGGGAAATAATTACTACTGGTTAAGAGTAGCAACCTGTAGAAGTGAAAGAGTTGCTAGAAAATCATATATTTATGCATCTTTACTACTTATGTTTCTAAGCTATTCAATATTATATATGATAGGTATATATGCAGGTACAAATATGACTGATGTTTTTACTGGAGGCGTAGCACCTACGGCTGCATTTGGTGTAACATTGAGAGTAGTACCGGTAGGAGTGGCAAGTTTTGCATTATTAGGAGCTTTAGCATCTTCAATATCAACAGCAACTACAGCTCATATGGGAGCTACTGGAACTACAGTAAGAGATATATATGCAAGATTGTTTAGACCAAATGCAACACCTAAGGAACTAATGAAACCTTCAAAAATAATAATGTTAGTACTTGGAATACTTGTTTGGTTTTTATCTTTCTATCCGGGTGGACCTACTTACTTGTTTGCATTTGCAACAGCTTGGCTTGGACCTCCAGCCGTATTAGTTTTTTACGGAGCATTTTGGCCTCGAATTACGAAAGATGGAGCATTCTGGGGAGCAATTATAAGTATAGGAGCCATGATGATTGTTACTATACTAGAATTAACTGGAGTTTGGGCAATATCTCAATATATGCATCAGGGAGTTTTCGGTTTAATAATAACTTTAGTACTTACAACAGGGATAAGTTTAGCTACAAAGCCAAATTATTATGGTGAAAGTAGTTGGACTGTAGAACCTCAAGGTGAAATACCGGATTCGGAAGTAAATGACATGGAAAAAGAAATACTTGATTTGATAAGAAAAGGATACGATACTATGGGAGAAATTACTGATTACCTTGGTGTTGATTCCAGTAAGAGTAATAATGCAATCGAAGAACTAGACCAAAAAAGATATATTACTAGATTTTCAAACAAAGGTTCAGATTTTTATAAGTTTAAGTTAACAGAAGCTGGTAGGAATAAATTACCTAAATTAACAGAAGGCGAAGAAAAACTAGCAGAACAAAATCTAATAGTCCAGGAAATAGAACTTCTAGGAATAATTGAAGATGGGGAAGAAGCTATCAGAAATTATGTAAAGGAAAAAGAGCTATCTTCATTAAAGTTTTCTGTTATGGTATCTAAATTAATAAAATATGATTATTTAAGCGAAAGTGGTCTTTTAAAAAGAAAAATTCATTTAACTGATGAAGGTAAAAAAGCAATTAATATGGGAGAAGAATTACTAGCTTAACTAAAAAGGGCTACATTAGTAGCCCTTAAAGGAGGTAAATATGAAGTTTTGGAAGATATATCCTTTAGTGTTTGGTTGGATAAAATGTCCTAAAAATATGATTACAACAGGGTTAGATGAAGACATAATAATTAAAATACCATATTTAGGATTCTATATAACGAATGGTGAAAGAAAGATTTTGATAGATAATGGAATAAATGAAAAATATATAGTTGA
>DPPH01000026.1:9719-10569 GCA_003539375.1 Clostridiales bacterium | reverse complement strand
TTGGCATGCTTATTGCTTTATATATAGTTAGCAAATTGTATCTAATGTTTAAATGAATAAAATTAAAGGAGGTGTATTTTTAAAAAAATAGCATTAGAACAATATATACAAAAAATATAGAAGGGTGGAATTATTAAATGGATGCAAACGTTACGAAAATTATTGTTTTAGCATTATACCTTATAGGTATGGTAATTATTGGATATGTATATTACAAGAAAACATCAGATTTCGCAGATTACGTACTTGGTGGTAGAAAATTAGGAAGTTGGACAGCTGCACTTTCTGCTCAGGC
Organism: Clostridiales bacterium; assembly: GCA_003539375.1. Lineage (GTDB taxonomy): Bacteria > Bacillota > Clostridia > Tissierellales > Dethiosulfatibacteraceae > UBA8670. The sequence continues at coordinate 10,274 of DPPH01000026.1, read as the reverse complement.
ATCAGATATGAGTGGTTGGTTATTGATTGGACTTCCAGGAGCAGCTTATGTTGCAGGTATAGAAGCAGCTTGGATAGCTATTGGATTAGGTATCGGTACCTATATAAACTGGAAAGTTGTAGCATTAAGGTTAAGAAGTTACACTGAAGTAGCTGGTGACTCTCTTACTTTATCGGATTATTTTGAAAACAGATTTAGAGATAATACTAATATACTAAGATTAGTATCTTCAATTGTTATTATAGTATTCTTTGCAGTTTATACTTCAGCTCAGTTTTCAGCAGGAGCGAAATTATTTGAAACTCTAATGGGAATAGACTACACAGTAGCATTAATATTAGGTGGAGCAGTTATAATCCTGTATACTTTCTTAGGTGGATTTATGGCAGTTTCCTTTACAGACTTTATTCAAGGTATGTTAATGTTCTTCGCACTAATTGCAGTACCTTTTGTAATGGTTGCTGAACTAGGTGGTTTCGGAACAGCTTTTGAAGGATTAAGACAGGTAGATCCAAATTTCCTTCACCTTACAAAAACAACCGGCGGTACAGGAGC
>DPPH01000026.1:8121-9298 GCA_003539375.1 Clostridiales bacterium | reverse complement strand
AGACTTTACATTACTGATATAGCAGACCCAGAAAAAATATTTATGATGTCCGTTGATACTCTTTTCTTCCCAATACTAGCAGGTGTATTATTGGCAGCAATATTAGCAGCAAGTATGAGTACAGCCGATTCACAATTACTAGTTACAGCTTCTTCAATTTCTGAAGATATCTTTAAGAAATATATTAAAAAAGATGCAACAGATGACGATATGATAAAAATAGGTCGTTTTGCTGTTATAGGTATAGCGCTAGTAGCTATGGTTATAGCTTTTGATCCTAATAGTTCAGTATTTGGACTAGTTTCATATGCATGGGCAGGATTAGGTGCAGCATTTGGACCAGTTATCATAGCTTCATTGTTCTGGAGAAGAACAAACAAGTGGGGAGCAATTGCAGGAATGATCTCCGGTGCTGTTACAGTTATTGGTTGGGTTCAAATAGCTAAAGTTTCATCAGCAACTATATTTGGACTTTACGAAATAATTCCAGCATTTTTTATATCATCAGTTCTAATTTATGTAGTCTCCTTAGCTACTGAAGAACCAAATCAAGAAATTCTTGATGAATTTGATGATGCAGTTGCAAAAGCTATAAAATAATTAAAACAAAATATATAATTTAAAAAATATTAAAAAAATGGAGAATTTAGATATTCTCCATTTTTTATTTGAATTTAACAGTAGTTATGTACTTTAATCCTTCTTTTTCTTTTTTATCTTCTCTAGAAAAATTTATCATTTCTCCCTTACGGTTGCTTTCCATGAGTATGTGAGATAAACCAATTCCAGCATCGATAGCTGCTAATTCATTTCGCTTATCACTCAAGATTCCTGAAGATACTTCAATATAAAAATCCCAATAATTTTCTTTAGGGTATATATTCCACGGTTGTCTATTTGTTGCCGATGGAGCTGCTTGTAAGGCTTTGGCCGCTTCATAATGATTTTTATATATATTATCCTTGAAAATTTCATCTAAATCTTTTCTTTTTCTATTGTTTACTTCTTCTAAGTCCTGAAGAGGATATCCTAAAGCTATACACACAATATAATGTTGGTTATATTCCGTGCTGTATTCTTTTGAAAACTTTTTATCTTTAACATTTCCACCAATCCAACAAGTACCTATGCCTGCACCTGCTAATTTCAGAACAATTTGTTCTCCTATAAAACCTAT
>DPPH01000026.1:6251-7871 GCA_003539375.1 Clostridiales bacterium | reverse complement strand
TTTTCAAGATGTCCTTCTTTTTTTTCCGACATTAAAATAATATAGTGGGGTGATTTGATAAAAAACAAACTTTTTGTAAAGGTGCTTGCCATTTTATAAAATTTTTCCCCGTCTTTTTCGAAAATTATCTTTGTTTTAATATTCCCGTATAAATCTTTTGCTTCTTTAATAGATTCTTCAACTATTTTTATGCTTTTTTCATCTAGAACTTCTTTTTTATACTTCCTTACAGATTTTCTTATTTTTATCTCTCTTATCATCTATAATAACTCCTTGTTTTAAATATTTTTTTAATATTATTAAAAACCAACTTACAATTATTATACCCTTTATCATCGATGTTATACTTATACTCCACCAAACACCATTTAACCCTAAGGATGTTTCCATAGATAAAAATAGAGCCAAAGGTATTCGTAATCCGTTAAATATTATGCTCACAAGGGATGGTGGAATAGTTTTTCCAAATCCAGCAAAAGCACCTTGAGTCATAATCTCCAAGCTCATAAGCACCTGAGAAATACCTAGTATTTTAAGATAATCAATCCCTATTAAAAGAGCCTGTCTTTCCGGTATAAATAAGCTGAAAATAGGTCTTGCAAAAAATACTAATAAAAGAGTAGTAAAGGAACCAAATACTGCCATAAGTTTCAAAGATGAAAAATATCCTTTTTTTACTCTTTCTTTTTCTCCAGCTCCGTAGTTTTGTCCTGTAAAAGAGCTCAGGGCAGAAGAAAAACCTTCTGAAGTCCTCCAGGTAATTGATTCGATTTGACCTCCTACTCTCTGTACACCAACGGGTATTGGCCCCCATACAGCTACTAGTCTTGCTATACCCATAGAAAATAACGTGAATAAAAGACTGTGAATACTCACTGGAAGTCCAATTTTGCCGTTCTCTATTATTTCTTTTACGTAGAAGCCTTTAAAAATATTGAACTCGAAAAATGGGTATTCCGCCTTATAAATATGCCTTATAAAAATAATAGTTACAATTAGTTGAGATGATGCTGTTGCTATAGCCGCTCCTCTTACCCCTAGTTGAGGTACTCCAAATAATCCGAAAATTAATATTGGGTCTATAATAATATTAACACCTAAACCTACTGCATTTATTTTAAAGGGAACTTTGCTTTCTCCAGCTCCTATTATTATTCCAGAAAAAACTTCATTAATAAAATTGAAAATTAATCCAAAGACAATTATGCTCAGATATTCTACGGCTAATCTATTCACATAAGCATCATTTATATTGAAAAATCCAATTAAATTTTCCCTAAATATTAAAGCAGTAGCTGCAAATAAAATTCCTATCAGTATAACAGCTTGTAGACCTGCTGTAGCATATCTGCCAGCTTTCTCGTAATCATCTTTCCCAACATTTTGAGCTACATTTACCTGTGTTCCAATCTTAGCTAGTATCATAAATCCAAAAGATAGCCATGCATAAAATCCAGCCGTGCCTACAGCTGCAACTTCAAGACCTCCTAGTCGTCCAATCCAAGCCATATCAGCTAAGTTGTATGCCATTTGAACAAAAGAAGTACCCATTACGGGTACTGCAAGTTTTACTAATTTTTCAGTTATATTCCCTTTAGTTAAATCATTTCTATTCTTCAT
>DPPH01000026.1:2197-6023 GCA_003539375.1 Clostridiales bacterium | reverse complement strand
TGCTTCCTCTAACTATTTCATAATATCTCTGTGAGTTATAATTACTCTATAGTTGTCTCTTTCTATATATTCTCCTAATAAATTTGCTATTGTTACTGATCTGTGTTTTCCTCCTGTACATCCAATAGATATAACTAGCTGACTTTTACCTTCTTTAATATAATAAGGTATTAAAAAATCTATCATATCTTTTAGTTTTTCAAAGAATTCCTTACTTTCAGGAAATTTCATAACATAGTTTTGTACATCTTCATCATTTCCTGTCTTATCTCTTAGCTCTGATATATAATGGGGATTTGGTAAAAATCTCACATCAAATACCAAGTCGCTATCTATTGGTATGCCTAGTTTAAATCCAAAAGACAGTATTGAAATAGTTATCTTTTTTTGTTCCTTACCTTCAAGAAATATTCTATGAATTTCTTCTTTTAACATCGCGGTAGTGAGATTGGAAGTATCAATTATATTATTTGCTCTTTCTTTAACTTCTTTTAATTTTAATCTTTCAGTTTCTATACCATCAATAACCCTTCCATCTGGAGTTAGAGGATGGGGTCTTCTTAGTTCTTTAAAACGTTTGGTCAAGACTTCATCTGAAGCATCTAAAAATAAAATTTCATATTTAAATCCTTCCGATTGTAAAAAATCAAGACTTTTAAATAAATCATTGAAGAAAATTCCTCCTCTGATATCCACAACAATAGCTACCTTATCTATTGTTTTCTTTGATTCTCTACAAAGATTGGCAAATTCCGGCAGTAACGATGGTGGAACATTATCCATGCAGTAGTAGTTTATATCTTCCAGGGCCTTTACAGCCTGGCTTTTTCCTGCTCCCGACATACCTGTAATAATTAAAAATTCCATTCTATACCTCCAAGTTAATTACTTTTTCTAGTGGAAACCCTGAATTTCTCAATCTCATATAAGCTACATCATATATCCCAATATTTTTAGCATCATGGGCATCGCTTCCAATAATAACCTTTATATTAAAATCTTTTATGCACTTTAAATCTTCCTCTGAAAGATGTTTGTGAGAAGAATTTATCTCAAGAATTATATTTTCCTCTTCTGCTGCTTTGGCTATATCTCTTATATTAACTGGGATTTTTTCTCCCGGGTGAGTTAATACATCAAGTTTGTTTTTCTTCATGAAATTGACTACAGCTTGAGTATTTAGTTCCGTTATATATTTATGTATTTTTAAAGAAAATTTTCCTAGAAAATTTAGCACATAAATCCTAAAAAAACTTTTTATATCTTTAAAGAAAACCCCGTAATGGAATCCTCCCATAATTACTTCGCAGTTTTTTAAGATATCACTGTCTATATCTGAATCTCCATCATAACTTAACATATTTGCTTCAATACCTTGAAGAATTTTTATATCTTTATATTTTTTGTTTAGATTTTTTATTTCTTCAGATAGCACTTTAATATTTTTCCTTTTTATGCCGTAAAGATAGTGTCTAGTTCCGTGGTCAGATATAGCTATTTCCTCTAAACCTGCTTCTAAAGCTTTTATTACGTCTTCTTCAGGCGTAGATTTACCGTGGCCATTTTTAGAATATATGGAGTGAATGTGGTAATCCTTTATAACTTTCATAGTCACCTCAAAATTCTTCCCCTATTATTTTTACCTCAGGTTCTAATTCAACAGAATATTTTTCTTCAACTCTTTCTCTAACTATCCTCATTAAGCTTATAATATCAGATGTAGTTGCCCCGCCGCAGTTTATTATGAATCCGCTGTGTTTGTCAGAAACCATGGCATCTCCAAATCTTAATCCTTTTAACCCTGAATCTTCAATAAGTTTAGCAGCATAACCTTCTGCTGGTCTTTTAAAAGTGCTTCCAGCGCTGGGCATATTAATTGGTTGTTTCTCATTTCTTAGTTTTGTCAGCAGGTCTATTTTATCTTGAATTTCTTGTCTGTTTCCTTTTTTAAGCTTTAAACCTATTTTTAAAACGATAAGATCTTCATCTTTTACCCTGCTGTTTCTGTATCTAAAGTTCATTTCTTCATTGTTATATCTAATTATATTATTATCCTTATCTAGGCATACTACATATTCTATAATGTCCTTCATCTCTCCGTGATAAGCCCCTGCATTCATAGCAACTGCTCCTCCTACAAATCCTGGTATACCGCTTGCAAATTCTAATCCAGTTAGACTTTCTTTACAGGTTTCTTTTGCTAAGAGAGACAGTAAGGTGCCTGCCCCAGTTTCAACATGTTCACCATCTATCCTTATAGAATTGAGTCTTTTTCCTATTTTAACTATAGCTCCCTTATATCCTTTATCAGATACTAATAGGTTTGTCCCATTTCCTACTATATAGTAAGGGTATCTATAATCCTTTAGTATTTTCAATACCTTTTTTAATTCTTCTACTGTGTCTGGTTCTACAAATAATTCTGCAGGTCCTCCTGTTTTAAAATATGTATGATTATCCATTTTTTCATCTATAATAACTGGTCCATTTAATTCTTTATCTATTAGTTTTTTTAACTTGTATTTCAATGTTATCTCCTTGTTCAGTTCTTTACTCATTATTTTAACATATATTGGGTATTCATACTATTATTTTATAAAATTAAAAATAATACTGGAAATACTACTACTATATATATAGCCGTAGTAGCTACAAAAGCTAAAATAGTTAAATGTATGTTTAAATTGTATATTTTCGAAACAATGACTGAGTTTATTGCAGCCGGTGCCGAAGAATGTATTACTATAGTTTTTAGTATAACTTCATCACTTACTATCAAGCTGGAAATAGATACCATCAGTAAGGGCATAAAGATAAATTTTAAAATTGATATTTCAGGAATTAATTTTTTAAACTTAGACATTTCCTTGAAGTTGATATTCATACCTATTGGAAGTAAAGCACACCATGCTACTATATGAATAAGGATTTCAAAAAAGCTTCCTAAAACTGGAGGTCTCTGTATATTGAGAAGGTTTAAAGACATTCCTATTAATATTCCCAATGCCGGTATTTGATTTCTTGTAAAAATGATATCTCTGATTCTTAACCTAATAACCTTACCTTTTGAACTTTGACTAAAATACGAAGCAATTGGATAAGCAATCATGTATAAAGTAATTGTGTTAAATATTAAAGAAAATTGATTGTAAGCGTAACCTACTTCCCCAAGAATTATAAATGCTACTAATCCACCTATAGTTCCTCTATTAGAAAGCATATATGAAATTGTATAACTACCTCTATCTAAAGAATTTTCGAATTTTTTCTTTCCTAATATAAATCCTAAAGTTCCTCCTATCAAAGGTGTAAGTAATCCCACAATAGGCAGCCATAATAATTCTTTATTAATCTTTACTATCCAGGTACTTAAACTTATCATTAAAGGATAGAGAAAATAGATATTGAGTTTTAATAAACCTTCCATTTTAGTTCTTTGAACCTTTGTCTTATGGGCTAAAATATATCCTATGATTAAAGGCATAACTATATCAAAAATAAAAGTTAGAATTTGTATTGTAGTATTCATTAATCTCTCCTTATATGCAACACTACTATTATAAACTTTTCTATTATTTTTTCAAGGGCATTTATCCTATTATGATATATTGTTTTTAAAGATATTCTTTTATGATAAAATAAAGTAACGGATTAAATACAAAATATATGAGAGGTGCAGAATGGATAAGAAATATATACTAGCCCTAGATCAGGGCACAACAAGCTCCCGGTCTATATTATTTGATAAAAAAGGTAATATAATTGAAGTAGCCCAAAAAGAATTTTCCCAAATATATCCAAAATCCGGGTGGGTAGAGCATGACCC
>DPPH01000026.1:0-1867 GCA_003539375.1 Clostridiales bacterium | reverse complement strand
GAAACTACTGTTGTATGGGATAAGGAAACCGGAGAACCTATATATAATGCTATCGTGTGGCAGTGTAGAAGAACCGCCTCTATTTGCGATGAATTGAAATCAAGAGGTTTAGAAACCTATGTAAAAGAAAATACCGGCCTAGTAATTGATGCTTATTTTTCAGGAACTAAGATTAATTGGATTCTTGATAATGTGGATGGTGCTAGAGAAAAAGCAGAAAAAGGCAAACTACTTTTCGGGACCATAGATACCTGGTTAATTTGGAATCTTACCGACAGAAAGGTTCATGTTACAGACTATTCTAATGCATCAAGGACTATGGTTTTTAATATTAAATCCCTTAATTGGGACAAAAAGCTTCTAGAAGAATTAAAAATTCCTGAAATAATTCTTCCGAAAGTAAAAAATTCAAGCGAAATTTATGGAAACACTGGTTCTAAACTTTTTAGAAATGCTTCCATTCCTATTTCTGGTATTGCCGGTGATCAGCAGGCTGCATTATTTGGCCAGTGTTGTTATACTAAGGGTACTGTTAAAAACACCTACGGAACGGGATGTTTTATGCTTATGAATACAGGTAGTGAATTGATCCATTCTACAAAAGGACTTCTTTCAACCATAGCATGGGGAATAGATGGTAAAATAACCTATGCCTTAGAAGGTTCAATTTTTATAGCTGGAGCAGCAGTACAGTGGTTAAGAGACGAAATGAGGTTAATTGATAAATCTGAAGATAGTGAATATTTTGCTCAAAAGATTGATGATAATGAAGGAGTATATTTTGTACCAGCATTTTCCGGTTTAGGTGCTCCTCACTGGGATATGTATGCCAGAGGCACAATTGTTGGTCTTACTAGAAGCACTAATAAAAACCATATTATAAGAGCAGCTTTGGAATCAATTGCTTACCAAACAAAGGATGTAGTAGATACTATGACTGAAGAGTCTGGGATTGATTTAAAGATATTGAAAGTTGACGGTGGCGCAACTAACAATAGATTTTTGATGCAGTTTCAAGCTGATATACTAAACAAAGAAATTGAGCGTCCTCAAGTATATGAAACCACAGCCTTAGGAGCCGCATATCTAGCCGGATTAGCCGTTGGTTTTTGGGAGTCTTTTGATGAAATAGTTAAAATAAATACTATAAATAGTAAATATACTCCAAGTATGTCTGAAAAGAAGTCAAAAAATTACTACCAAAACTGGAAAAGGGCTTTGGAAAAGTCCAAAGCTTGGGTTGAAGATAAATAAAAAAGTAAAAAGTCCGGCTTTTCAGCCGGACTTTATTATTTTTATTTTAGTACTTCATTTCTGCCATTCTTTTGTAGCCTTCGTATCTTTCCTTAGCAGCTTTTTCAGCTTCTAGGAATAATTCTTCAGCTATTTCTGGGAATGTTCTTTGAAGTGATGTATATCTAACCTCACTCATCAAGAAATCTCTAAATGAAGCTGTTGGTTCTTTAGAATCTAATACAAATGGATTCTTGCCTTCTTCTTTTAGAAGTGGATTAAATCTATATAGATGCCAGTATCCAGCTTCTACAGCTTTCTTTTCCTGCTCTATTGATTTACCCATTCCTGCTTTTATACCATGGTTTATACATGGAGCATAAGCAATTATTATTGAAGGTCCTTTGTAGCTTTCTGCTTCTTTAAGAGCTTTCATGAATTGATTTTGGTTAGCTCCTATAGCTACCTGAGCAACATAGATGTATCCATAAGTTGCAGATATCATACCTAAGTCTTTTTTCTTAACTTTCTTACCTGATGCAGCGAATTTTGCAACTGCAGCAGTAGGTGTTGCTTTAGATGACTGACCTCCTGTATTTGAATATACTTCAGTATCAAATACCATTACATTAAC
>DPPH01000066.1 GCA_003539375.1 Clostridiales bacterium | reverse complement strand
AAATATATAAATATATAATATATTATTAATAAATAATAAATTTATCCAAATATTTGATAAATTGAGAATTTAGTATTAAAATTATCGAAGCTTTGATGTATAATTGAAATAATAAGATTTATAGCTGTTTTATGAAGAAATTACATAATTATTAATTTTGTGAATATATTATCATAATTCCAGTGTTAAATATTAATATTTCGTAAAATTTAGGAGAGATTATATGTTTGAACCGATTAAAAATAAGAAAATTCACCAGCAGGTTAGTGAAAAAATTCAAAAAATGATTCTCGATGGTGAATTAAAGCTGGGCGATAAACTTCCTGCCGAAAGAAAAATGGCAGAAATGCTTGATGTTAGCCGTACTTCAGTAAGAGAAGCCCTGAGATCTTTAGAAATTATAGGGATTATAGAAAGCCGTCAGGGAGAAGGTAACTTTATTTCGGAAAACTTTGACCAGGCTGGATTAGAACCCTTGTCTTTAATTTTCACTTTAAAAAATGGAAAGTTTAGAGATATTTTAGAAATTAGAAATATTCTAGAAATTGAAGCTGCCGGTCTTGCAGCAGAACGTATCACAGAAGATAAAAAAGAAGTTTTAAAAGATCTATTGGATAAGCTTCTTAAAGCTGATTCAGAAGCTGAAAGAGTTGAAATAGACAAAAATATCCACTATAAAATAGCTGAGTTTACTAATAATATTCTTATATTAAATATTTTAGAAACTATCTCTTCCCTTATGACCTACTTCATAGAGGATGCAAGATTGAAGATAATTCAAACTCTTAAGGTAGACAACCTTTTAGAGGAAATGCACAAGAATATTGTAAATTCAATAATATCCGGGGATAAAAACAAAGCAAGGAAAGCTATGAAGGAACACTTTAATAATGTATATTTAAGCATAGAAAATAATGAAGAGTTTGATAATTAAATTTAAAATTAGAAAAAGAGCTGATTTATAAAATCGGCTCTTTTTTTGTGAATAAAATAACTTTTGTTGTAAATAGGAAAAGGTTCCCATATAATTATAGACAAAGATTTAATTGGTATGACCATCATACTTTAAATCTGTTTTTTAAAAGAATATTGGTCATACCATAATACCAAGGAGGTTTAATAATGAATATAATCGTACCAATTAAACAGGTTCCTGAAACAAGTAATGTGAAAATGGATCCTGAAACCGGCACAATGATAAGAGACGGCGTTGAAAGTATAATAAATCCTCTGGATTTATATGCAATTGAAGTAGGAATACAGTTAAAAGAAGAGCATGGCGGAAAAGTTACAGTAATAACTATGGGTCCCCCAGCAGCATCCAAAGCTTTAAAAGAAGCTATCGCTATGGGCTGTGACGACGGTATTTTAATAACAGACAGAAAATTTGCAGGAGCAGATACATGGTCAACTGCTTATGTATTAGCAGAGGCTATTAAAGAAATCGGCGACTATGATTTAGTATTAGCTGGAGAAAGAGCTACCGACGGTGATACAGGACAGGTTGGTCCAAACATAGCTGCTTATTTAGACCTTACCCTAGGAACTTACATAAGTAAAGTAGAAGAAGTTGACAGTGATAAAATAGTTGTAGAAAGATTATTGGAAGAAGGATATGAAAAATTAGAATTACCTTTACCTTCCCTACTTACAGTAGTAAAAGAAATAAGTTATCCAAGATTACCTACCTTAAGAGGTAAGCAAAGAGCAAAGAAAACAGACCTACCTTCATTAACAGTAGCTGATATGAATGTAGATGAAACTAAATTAGGATTAAAGGGTTCCCCAACAAGAGTTGTTAAGATCGAAACTCCTAAGGTTACAAGAGGTGGAACTATAGTAACAGCTAAAGACGACGATGAACTTGAAGCAGCTGTTGATAAATTAATAGAATTCTTGAAAAGCAAAGAAATCGTATAGGAGGTAAAAATGGATTATAAAAATATATGGACTATGGCTGAAACTCGAAATGGAAATTTGAAAAGTGTATCTTTCGAATTACTTTCAAGAGGTAGAGCTTTAGCAGATAAATTAGGAGAATCACTTGTTTCTGTAGTAATCGGGAATAATGTAGATAAAGAACAGCTTAATGAATTGATTTTAAGGGGAGCAGATAAGGTTATAGTAGTAGAAGATGAAAGTCTTTCTGATTTCATAGTAGAAAACTACAGTAATTTACTAGTTGACATGATAGGTGATTTGAAACCGAATATAATTTTATCAGCTGCAACTGTAAACGGCAGAACTCTTATGCCTCACGTAGCAATGAGACTTCATGCTGGACTTACTGCAGACTGTACTGAACTAGATATTGAAGAAGAAACTAAAAATCTACTTCAAACTAGACCAGCTATAGGTGGTAATATTCTAGCAACTATAAAGACTCCTGATCACAGACCTCAAATGGCTACAGTTAGACCTAAATCATCAAAGCCGTTAGATGTAGATGAAAGCAGAACTGGAGATATTGAATATATTAAGTTTGATACTAGCTTGCTTGACAATAGAGTTAAAAAGCTTGAATCAAAGCATGAAGTTGGCGGAGATATAAACATCCAAGCAGCAGATATAGTAGTTGCAGGTGGAAAAGGAATGAAAAAAGGCGAAAACTTTACATTAATAAAGGAATTAGCAGATAAACTAGGTGGAGTTGTTGGAGCTTCAAGAGATGCAGTAGACAGAGGTTGGGCAACATATCCTCAGCAAGTTGGACTTAGTGGTAAGACTGTTACTCCTAAATTATACATTGCAGTTGGAGTTTCTGGAGCTATTCAACATCTTGCAGGTATGAAGACTTCCGATATAATCGTATCAATTAACAGCGATCCTGAAGCAGCAATTTTCCACGTATCAGATTTTGGAATAGTTGGAGATTTATTCGACGTTGTTCCATTGTTAAACAGTAAACTGGACAAGGAGGTAAAATAATGAACTACAATCCTTTAACTGAAGAAATAGTAAAAGAATTAGAGAGTATATTAGGAGCTAAAAATGTTATATTAGACAAAGAAAAAATGGAAAATTACTCTCATGATGAAACTCCTGAAGAATATGCTCATATGCCTGAGGTAGTTATCACTCCTACCACTACTGAGCAGATATCAGAAGTAATGAAGTTAGCAAATAAACACCTTATCCCTGTTACTCCTAGAGGAGCAGGAAGTGGACTATCTGGTGGTGCTATACCAACCTTTGGTGGAATACTACTCTCAGTAGAGAAAATGAATAAGGTTATAGAAATTGATTACGATAATATGATGATAGTAGTAGAGCCTGGATTAGTAACTAATGAAATAAACGGATTAGTTGAAGATAAGGGATTATTCTTTGCTGGTTATCCTATGAGTCTACTTACTTGCTATATTGGTGGTAATATTGCAGAAAACGCCGGTGGTGGTAAAGCTATTAAGTACGGAGTTACAGGCCAATATATAATGGGTCTTGAAGTAGTTACTCCTACTGGAGAAATAGTTGAGCTTGGTGGTAAAAACGTTAAGGACGTTACAGGATATGATATTAAAAAGCTTATGATAGGTTCTGAAGGTACTCTTGGAGTTATTACAAAAGCTATAATTAAACTTTCACCTAAACCTAAGTTTGCAACAGACTTACTAGTATTATTCGAAGATGTAGAATCTGCTATTAAAATAGTACCTACTATAATATCCGAAGGTGGGATTGTACCTACATCTATAGAATTTATGGATAAATTATCAGTTCATACAACTTGCGATTATTTAAATGAGCATCTTCCTTATCAAAAAGCAGGATCAATGCTTCTAATAGAAGTTGATGGTACAAATGAAAGCGTAGTAGAACTTGATGCCGAAACTATAGGTGAACTTTGCCTTGAGCACGGAGCTATAGAAGTATATGTAGCTGATAACTATACAACCCAAGAAAGAGTATGGAGTGTTAGAAGAAATATAGCTGAAGCATTTATGGTATACAGTCCTGAACAAAGTCTTGAGGATATAGTTGTTCCTATAGGAAATATAGCAAAACTAATGCCTGAAATAGATAAAATTTCTAAAAAGTACGGAATTAAAATGCCATCCTACGGTCACGCTGGTGATGGAAACCTACATACTACATTAGTTAAAGATCCTGATATGACTATGGATGAATGGTTTGAAGTTGAAGATAAGGTTCTTAAAGAGTTATACGATGCTGTATATAAATTAGGTGGGAAATTAAGTGGAGAACACGGAATAGGTCTTAAGAGAATGAAGTTTATGAAAGATCATTTAAGTGAAACTGAATTAATGCTTATGAAGAAAATTAAACAAGCTTTCGATCCAAATTATATTATGAATCCTGGTAAAATAATCGAATAATAGGAGATGAATGTTTTGAAAATAAAACTACCTTATGGAAAAATTAACAAGGAAGTTGAGATAGAAGATGCCCGATTACAGGGTGTCCTTCTATCCCAAACTCATGAATATACACCTGAAAAAGGAGAAACTGAATTAGTTGAAGATGCAGTAAATAATCCTACTAATTCTCCTCCCTTATCAGAATTAGCTAAAGATAAAAAAAATATAGTTATAATATCGAGCGATCATACTAGACCTGTACCTTCTCATATAACTATGCCGGTATTACTTGAAAATGTTAGAAAAACAAATAAAGATGGGAAAATTACTATTTTAGTAGCTACCGGAGCTCATAGACCATCTACAGATGCAGAACTTAGAGATAAATACGGGGATGAGATTGTAGATTCAGTAAATATTGAAATGCACGATAGTAAAAAAGACGAAGATATGATAGATTTAGGAACTCTTCCTTCTGGAGGTTCTTTAATGCTTAATAAAATAGCCTTAGAAGCAGATTTACTAATAGCAGAAGGATTTATTGAGCCTCACTTTTTTGCAGGTTTTTCAGGTGGAAGAAAATCTATACTCCCTGGAATAGCAAGCTACAAAACTGTTTTAGCAAACCACTGTTCTGAGTTTATTGATTCTAAATACGCAAGGACAGGTATTTTAGAAAACAACCCACTGCACATAGATATGCTTTATGCAGCTGAGAAAGCGAATTTAGCTTTTATACTAAATGTAGTTATAAACCAAGAAAAAGAAGTTATTGCAGCCTTCGCAGGCCACCGAGAGGACGCTCATTATGAAGGATGTGACTTCTTAAATAATTTAGCTGGAGCCGATAGTAAAAAAGCTGATATAGTAATCACAACAAATGGGGGTTATCCTCTCGACCAAAATATATATCAGGCAGTAAAAGGCATGACCGCAGCTGAAGCTAGCATTAAGGAAAACGGTGTCATAATTATGGCTAGTGAATGCAGCGATGGACACGGCGGAGAAGCCTTCTACGAAACCTTTAAAAATGCTGACAGCCCTGAAGAAATCATGAAGGAAATACTAACAAAACACAGAGATGAAACCATCCCTGACCAATGGGAGTCTCAGGTTTTATCTAGGATATTAATAAAACACGAAGTCATTATGGTAACAGGTGCTCCTAAAGAAATGGTCGAAGATATGCATATGCATTATGCAGAATCTATAGAGGAAGCATTAGAAAAAGCAAAAAAAATGATTAATAAAGATGATTACAGCATAACGGTAATTCCTGATGGAGTAGCTGTAATAGTTAATTAATTTATAAACCAATGAACATAATTAAATTTACATAAAAAAATATTTTAAGGAGGATTTATTACATGTATGCATTTTTAGCGTTCATACCTATTTTAGTTACAATCGTATTAATGACAGTTTTCAATTGGGGAGCAAAAAAAGCCTTACCTATTGCTTGGGCAATAGCTGCAGTAGTAGGCTTAACTGCTTGGAACATTGATTTAATTAATGTTTTAGGATTTTCACTTTTTGGTGTATTTAAAGCTCTTGATGTATTAATCATAATATTTGGAGCAATTTTAATTCTTAATACTCTAAAACAATCCGGAGCAATGGCTACAATTAACAACGGATTTAACGGAATCACAAAAGATAGAAGAATCCAAGTTCTTATAATTGCTTGGATGTTTGCAGCATTTATAGAAGGTGCAGCTGGATTCGGTACACCAGCAGCTCTAGCAGGTCCATTATTAGTTGGACTGGGATTCCCTCCACTAGCAGCAGCTATGGTAGCTCTTATACTCAACAGTACTCCTGTTGCCTTTGGTGCTGTTGGAACTCCTGTAATAGGTGCTATGGGAACTTTATCAACAAATTTAAATGCAATAGGTGCTGATCCAGCCCTATTCCAAATGGAACTTACAAAGTGGACTGCTTTTGGACATGCTATAGTAGGTACATTTATACCTTTAATAGCATTAGGTTTAATGACTAGGTTTTTCGGTAAAAACAAATCTTTTAAAGAAGGAATTAAGGTAGCACCTTTTGCAATATTTGCAGGATTAGCTTTTACAGTACCTTATCTTCTAATAGCTATGGTTTTCGGACCGGAACTTCCTTCTCTTGTAGGAGCTTTAATAGGATTATTTATAATAATTCCTGCTGCTAAGAGTGGATTTCTTATGCCGAAAGATACTTGGAATTTCCCTAGTGAAGATGAATGGGATGATGATTGGAAATCTAAGGTTGATTTAGGAAAAACAGCAGAATCAAATATGTCATTACTTAAAGCCTGGACACCTTACCTATTAATTGCAGGTATCTTGGTTGTAACTAGAATACCAGCTTTAGGCTTAAAAGGATTTTTAGCATCTCAAACAATTACGATACCTAATATACTTGGAACAGGCCTTAATTACTCTCTAGCTTGGGCTTATCTACCAGGTACTATACCTTTCATACTAGTTGCATTAATTACTCATTTTATGCACGGAATGAAATCAGAAGATGTAAAATTTGCTTGGAAAAATACTTTCAAACAAATTTCAGGAGCAGCAATAGCACTATTTGCAGGTGTTGCAATGGTTCAGTTAATGCTTAACTCTGGAGTAAATGGAAGCGGTTTAGATAGTATGCTTAGTGAAATGGC
>DPPH01000277.1:5889-6084 GCA_003539375.1 Clostridiales bacterium | reverse complement strand
GAAATTAAGAAAATACCAAGCCATAGCTGGACTTTTCCAATTACCATTATAAAAATAAAAACTGCTAAAAAAATTATCTGCATAGCTTTTCTCATGAGAATCCTCCTTGTAATCTTTATACTCTAATTATATAAGGATTAGAAGAAAAGATATGTAACCAAGGTTACTATTTAATCAATACAATTTCAAAAATAA
>DPPH01000277.1:0-5695 GCA_003539375.1 Clostridiales bacterium | reverse complement strand
CATTATCACATCTCAATCAGAAATCAATACAATTTCAAAAATAATATTTGACAAACAAATAATTTTATTCTATAATTGAAAAAAATTAATTAAATGTAACATAAACTATGATAGGAAGAGTAAATAAGTCGGATAATCAGAGCGAGTAGGTGGTAGTGAGAGACCTATATTAAAAGATTTATTGAAGAACACCCTTGAGTTTCCAACCGAAATTTATAAAAGTAGGCTTGGACGTGGACTGCACGTTACAGCAGGTAGGTATCGATGATTAATCATCCGTACTGAATGAGCGCCAATTTTGGTTAATTAAGGTGGCACCGCGAAATTCAACCTTTCGTCCTTAAGATTATATGAGAATGTAATTTTAAGGACGGAAGGTTTTTTTAATTTATGTTACAAAAAAAAGGAAGGAAAAAATGAAAAGAACATTATTATCAGATTTAAAAAGTAAAAAAGAGAAGGATCAAGTATTACTAAATGGATGGATTCATAAGATTAATAATTTCAAAAACTTTTCTTTCGTAACACTAAGGGATAGAAGTGGATTTGTTCAAATGATAGTAGAAGATGAAGAGATCTTAAATAGTTTAAAGATTGAAATATCCGTGGAAGTAACAGGAGAGGTAGTGTTAAATAAAAAAGCTCCAGAAGGGGTTGAGGTTCACGTAGATGACCTAAAAATATTAGGCGAGGGAGAATATGATTTGCTTCCTTTTGCAATAAATGGAAGAACAATAGATGCCTCTTTGGAAAAACAGCTGGACTACAGAACTGTAACTTTAAGAAGGAAAGACAAAAGGAGCATTTTTAAAATTCAGCAGGGTATAGTTGAAGGCTTTAGAGAATTTTTAAGTAAAGAAGGATTTTCTGAAATACATACACCTAAAATCATTGGTAGTGAAACTGAGGGAGGTTCAGAAGTATTTACAGTAGATTATTTTGGACAGAGAGCTTTTCTAGCTCAAAGCCCCCAGTTTTATAAGCAGATGATGGTTGGGTCAGGAATGGAAAGAGTATTTGAAATAGGTGCTGCCTACCGAGCAGAACTTCACAGCACATGGAGACATTTGAACGAATATATGAGTTTAGATTTAGAAATGGGATTTATATCTGATGAGCATGATATAATGGATTTAGAAGAGAAAATGATGAAACACATAATATCTCAGCTTGAGGAAAAATATAAAGAAGAACTTGATTTATTGAAGGTAGATCTTCCAAAAATAGATAAAATCCCAAGAATACCTTTAGATAAAGCTCAGGAAATTCTTTTAGAAAAATACGGCAAGAAGTCTCCAGAAGGAAATATAGATGGAGAAGGAGAAAAACTTATTTATGAGTATGTAAAAGAAAAATACGGTAGTGAATTTGTATTTTTAACTGATTATCCAAAGTCTAAAAGACCTCTTTATACTATGCCTAAAAAAGAGGATCCTGAAAAAACCAACAGTTTTGATTTAATATTTAGGGGTTTAGAGATTACTACTGGTGGACAGAGGATTCACAGCTACAGTTTTCTAAAAAAGCGAATAATTGAAGAAGGTATAAAACCTGAAAATATGGATTTTTACTTGGAAACATTTAAATACGGTATGCCTCCACACGGAGGGCTAGCCATTGGATTAGAGAGGCTTACCATGATGTTGTTGAAACTGGAAAATATTAGAGAAGCAACCCTATTTCCAAGAGATATAAATAGGATTAAACCATAGGAGGGAATCATGAAAGTAAGTAGAGAAGAAGTTGAATATATTGCAAAACTGGCAAACTTAAAATTTAGTTCAAATGAAATGGATAAGTTGTTAAAAGAATTTGAAAGCATACTGGAGCATTTCGAAAATTTAGACCAAGAAGACCTTAAAGGTTACGATATGTACTCCTTTGAGGAAAAATCCTTGAGAACTCGAGAGGATAAAGTAGTGGATTTTGAAAATAAATCAGAACTTTTTTCAAATGTTAAAAAAATGAGAGACAAGTTTATTGAAATACCAAAAGTAGTGGATTGAGAGGTAGTCTATGTATAGTGTAAAAGAAATAAAAAAAGGACTGGAAGAAAAGAAGTTTTCTACAGTAGAAATAGTCAAAGAATATTTAGAAAAAATAAAAAAAGAAGATAAAAAAATCAAGGCATTTATAACATTAAGAGAAGATGAAGCCATAAAAGAAGCAATTGAAGTTGATAAAAAAATAGCTTCTGGTCAAGAACTCAGATTATTAGAAGGCTTACCAGTAGGGCTTAAGGACAATATTGCTACAAAGGGATTAAAGACTACCTGTTCATCAAAAATTCTTGAAGATTTTATACCACCATATGATGCTTCGGCAACTATAAAGGTGAGAGAAAAAGGTGGAATAGTTATAGGTAAACTAAATATGGATGAATTTGCCATGGGTTCTTCTACTGAAAATTCAGCTTTTTTTGATACCAAAAATCCTTGGGATCTATCAAGAGTTCCTGGGGGATCATCGGGAGGATCAGCAGCTGCAGTTTCAGCAGGTTTTGCTCCCATCACCTACGGTTCCGATACTGGAGGTTCCGTACGTATACCTGCATCCTTTTGCGGAGTAGTAGGTCTTAAGCCAACTTATGGTCTAGTTTCTAGATACGGTCTCATTGCTCTTGCATCATCTTTAGATCAAATAGGCCCCTTCGGTAAATCTGTAGAAGACTGCATATATGGTTTGGAAGGAGTACAGGGGTTCGATAAAAAGGATAGCACATCAAAGGATGTAAAGTTGCCGGATTATTTCGAAGAAATTAAAAAAGGTATAAAAGGACTTAAGGTAGGAGTTCCGGAAGAATTCTTTGGACAGGGTATAGATAAAGAAATAAAGAAAAAAATAGAAGATAATATTAAAATACTAGAAAAACTTGGAGCTCACATAGAAAGATTCAGTCTTCCTATTACAGATACAGGACTTTCTGCATACTATATAATTTCCTCAGCAGAGGCTAGTTCAAACCTTGGAAGATACGATGGAGTTAGATATGGTATAAGAGCAGAAGATTACAGTAGTTTTGAAGAACTTATTGTAAAATCAAGAACTGAAGGCTTTGGGGAAGAAGTAAAAAGAAGAATAATGCTGGGCACCTATGCTTTATCTTCTGGATACTACGATGCTTACTACAAAAAAGCTATGATTTTTAGAAAAAAAGTAGAAAAACTGTTTGACGATGCCTTTGATAAATACGATGTGGTTGTATCTCCTACTCTACCTATTTTACCTTTTAAATTGGGAGAAAAAATAAATAATCCTATGGAAATGTATTTGTCAGATACTTTTACTGTAAATATAAACTTAGCTGGAGTACCGGCGATATCAGTACCAGCGGGGTTTAGTAAAGAGGGACTTCCTATTGGAATGCAGTTTATAGGAGATAAATTTAGTGAAGATATACTTTTTAGGTTTGCTTATGCCCTGGAACAGGAGCTTAAGCTGGACCTAGATCCATGGAAGGAGGGAAGATAATGGGTGCTTTTGAAACAATAATTGGATTGGAAATACACGTAGAACTTGGCACAAAATCAAAGATATTCTGTGGTTGTTCTACAGAATTCGGTAAAAAAGCTAATGAAAACACCTGTCCTGTCTGTATAGGACTTCCAGGAGTTATGCCTGTCCTTAACGAAAGGGTGGTAGACTTAGCTGTAAAAGCCGGGCAGGTACTAAACTGTAAAATAAATAAGATTAACAAAACAGACAGAAAGAACTACTTTTACCCAGATCTTCCAAAAGCATACCAGATTTCCCAATTTGATATGCCTGTATGTTCTGATGGATATTTAGAACTAGGCGAGGAATTTCAAGGTAAAAAAGTAGGTATAACTAGAATTCACATAGAAGAAGATGCTGGAAAGTTAATTCACTTAGAAGATGAAGATGTGACTCTCATTGACTACAACAGAGCTGGAGTACCCCTAGTAGAAATAGTAACAGAACCGGATATTAGAAGTGCGGAAGAAGCTCATGATTTTCTTAAGAAATTAAGAAATATACTGGTTTATTCAGAAATTTCCGACTGTAAAATGGAAGAAGGGTCTTTAAGATGTGATGCTAATATTTCTATTAGAAAAGTTGGTTCTGATGTTTTAAACACTAAGGTGGAGATTAAAAATATGAACTCTTTTAAAGAAGTTCACAAGGCTTTACTAAAGGAAGAAAAAAGACAATTAGAGCTCTACAGATATGGGGAAGAACATAAAATAGTACAGGAAACAAGAAGATGGGATTCGGGAAAAGGAAGGACTGTAACCATGAGAACTAAGGAAGATGCTCATGACTATAGGTATTTTCCAGAACCTGACCTACCACCGATGATATTAGAAGAAAAATATATAGATACTATTAAAGAAACTATCCCGGAACTTCCAATGGAAAAGAAAGAAAGATTTGTAAAAGATTACGGTTTATCACAAAAAGATGCTGAAGTAATAATCGATGACAAAGCTACAGCTAACTTCTTTGAAAAATTAGTATCCAAAACAAAGGACCCAAAAGAGTCAAGCAACTGGGTAATCACGGAGGTTTTAAGAAGTCTGAAGGAGTACGATGAAATTCCTGTGTCTTCTCAGCAGTTGGCAGAATTGATTAAGGAAATTAAATCCGGAAGTATAAGTAGAAACGCTGGCAAGAAGGTATTTGATAAAATGTGCGATACAGATAAAATGCCGGTGGACTTAATTGATGATTTAGGATTAAAACAGATAAGCAGTGAAGATAAACTTGAAGAAATAGTAAAAGAAATACTGGATAAGAATAGCGAAGCAGTAGAAGATTTCAAGAGTGGAAAAGGTAAAGCTTTTGGATTTTTAATGGGTCAGACGATGAAAGAGACGAAAGGAAAAGCAAATCCAGGAGTAGTGAAGAAAATCCTAGAAGAGAAATTAAAGAAGATGTAGACTTACTCTACATCTTCTTCTATAAATTGATGAGTATTAACATAGGTATTTAATACGCTGATAGACCAGTGAAGGTGTGGTCCTGTAGAGAAACCTGTAGAACCTATTTCTCCTACAAAGTCTCCTTTTTCAACAAACTTTCCTTCTTCTACATCCATAGAACTAAGATGGTAGTAGCTGGTAAAAAGACCTAAGCCGTGATCTATTACTATAGTATTACCTGTTAAAATCATATTTTTAGCTAATACAATCTCTCCGCTGTTGCAGGAGTAAACGGGGGTACCTTCTGGAGCAGCTAAATCTAGCCCAGAATGTCTGGAAGAAGTAATTTCGTCGTTAACATACCTTATTTCTCCGTAGTCTGTAGTAAGAACGTAATCTTCTTTTACTGGAATTTCAAACTTTCCACTCCAAAGTTTTTTCGTAGATATATTGCTTCTAGCTTTTTGTACATATTCACCAAACTCTTCGTAGGCTTCATCATTTCTGGTGGTGTCGGATATTTCCTGGGAAATATATAGATACTGAGTGGGAAAATCTTTGGAAACAATATTAAATGATTTTTCTATGGTAGTAATGTCACTATCATCATTACTACTTACTTCTAAATTAATATTATATTTTCCTTCCTGAGCCCAAATATCCATTGGCAAAATAAAGGTATGACGGCTTCCTGAGATACCTTTAGATATACTACCAACTGGAGCATTGGTTTCTATTTCTATATTTTCATTATCCTCTACATTATCTACATATATAAAAAGCACATTTCCTGGAGGAATATTTTCGGAATT